>CAYYHF010000011.1:0-20964 GCA_964471415.1 uncultured Clostridia bacterium
TGCGGCGCGCCAACGGCGTTGTCCCCACGCGGGTGGGGGTGTACCGGCTTTTGGCGGCAGGATCACCCGCCTGGAGGAGTTGTCCCCACGCGGGTGGGGGTGTACCGATGTTCGCACGGACTCCGTTCGAGATGGCGACGTTGTCCCCACGCGGGTGGGGGTGTACCGGGACGTTTCTGAACGCAGAGGACGCAGTTGTCGTTGTCCCCACGCGGGTGGGGGTGTACCGAGTGTGGCTGTTGCGTGGTGGAGTGGATGCAGGTTGTCCCCACGCGGGTGGGGGTGTACCTGAAATAGCGGCCACCTCGCGGCGACCGCCCACGTTGTCCCCACGCGGGTGGGGGTGTACCGGCCGCTGCTCTGATTTCCGAGCCAACGCAGGGGTTGTCCCCACGCGGGTGGGGGTGTACCGCGCAGCAGGATGCGGCCGATGCAATCTCGGCAGTTGTCCCCACGCGGGTGGGGGTGTACCGCTGTCGCGGGTTAAGGTTGGGGCGCTATACTGGTTGTCCCCACGCGGGTGGGGGTGTACCTGCCTCGAAGAGGAACGCGTCTAGGGTGTTTTGGGGCGTGTGATATAATCTCTTTGGGCTCACTCCTCGAATTCTCAAGAGCACTGAGGTGTAGATGGACATCGATATCGACTCTATCAGGAATTTCTGTATCATTGCCCACATCGACCACGGCAAGTCGACTCTCGCCGACCGGATCCTCGAACTCACCGGCTGTATCGACAAGCGCGATATGACAAGCCAGGTCCTGGACAAGATGGATCTTGAGCGCGAACGGGGCATCACCATCAAGCTGAAGCCGGTGCGCATCGATTACTCGAGCCCCGAGGGCAGCGATTATGTCTTCAATCTCATCGATACTCCGGGACACGTCGACTTTACCTACGAAGTGTCGCGTTCGCTGGCGGCTTGCGAAGGCGCTGTTCTTGTCGTCGATGCTACCCAGGGCGTAGAGGCGCAGACCTTGGCCAACTTGTACCTCGCCATCGACAACGGGCTGGAGATTGTGCCTGTCGTGAACAAGGTGGATTTGCCCAACGCAGACCCAGAAGGCGTCCGCGCTGAGCTCGTCGACCTTCTGGGCGTTACGCCTTCTGAGGTGCTCATGGCCAGCGCCAAGACGGGGTTGGGAGTACCTGAAGTGCTGGAAGCAGTGGCACGGGTGGTTCCGCCGCCGCTGGGCAATGCCGAGGCGCCGCTACGAGCGCTGATCTTCGACTCCCATTTCGATTCCTACCGCGGCGTAATAGCTCATATTCGCGTGTTCGACGGCAAGGTGGAGCCGGGCGATGTCGTGCAGATGATGAGCTCGGACAGACAATACGAGGTGACCGAGGTAGGCGTGTTTCGCCCTGATATGCAGTCGGCGGAGCGCCTGGGTCCGGGCGAGGTGGGGTTCATTGTCGGCCAGATCAAGCAGATCGGCGATGCGCCTGTGGGCGATACCATCACATCGGCCGCGAATCCGGCCGCCACGCCCCTTCCGGGATACAGGCCGGCCACTCCCATGGTCTACTCGGGCATGTATCCTGTGGAGGCCTCTGCCTACAGCGACCTTCGCGAGGCTCTGGAGAAACTGCGGCTCAACGATGCTTCAATCTGGTTCGAGCCTGAAACCTCGGCCGCTTTGGGGTTCGGGTTCCGCTGCGGTTTTCTGGGGCTGCTGCATATGGAGATAGTCCAGGAAAGACTGGA
Source organism: uncultured Clostridia bacterium (assembly GCA_964471415.1). Classification (GTDB taxonomy): domain Bacteria; phylum Bacillota; class DTU025; order DTU025; family DTU025; genus UBA5389. The sequence goes on from CAYYHF010000011.1 coordinate 1,707, forward strand.
GCGAGAGTACGGGCTGGATCTGATTACGACCGCTCCGTCTGTCATGTATAGGGTGACTGAAGTGTCGGGCGGCACTTACTTGGTGGACAATCCGGCCAGCTTGCCTCCGCCCAACAAGATCGAGACCATCGAGGAGCCCTATGTCAGGGCTACGGTGTTCATACCCTCCGATTTCATCGGACAGGTGATGGACTTGGCGATTGAGAGGCGAGGCGTTATGCATGACCTCGACTTCGTCAGTCCGACCCGGGCGAGGGCGGTCTACGACATGCCGCTGGCGGAAATCCTCTATGATTTCTTCGACAAGCTCAAGTCGAGGACGCGTGGATATGCGTCTTTCGACTATGAGTTCTTGGAATACAGGCAGTCCGATCTGGTCAGGCTGGACATCTTGGTCGGCGGCAAGCCCGTGGACGCGCTGTCGACGATAGTCCATTCGGAACTTGCCGAAAAGCGCGGTCGCGCTTTAGCAGGGCGCCTTCGCAAGCTGATACCGCGGCAGCTGTTCGATGTGGCGATTCAGGCAGCCATCGACTCCCGCGTCATAGCCCGCGAGACCGTGAAGGCCGCCCGAAAGGACGTGCTGGCTAAGTGCTACGGCGGCGACATATCCCGCAAGCGCAAGCTGCTCGAGAAGCAAAAAGAGGGCAAGCGTCGGATGAAGCGGTTCGGGCAGGTGGAGATTCCGCAGGAGGCCTTCATGGCCGTGCTGAGCTCCGACGATGAATGACGGCGAGCTGAAATGGCAAGCGGAAGCGGTGGACCTGGCGATGGGCGGAGTCTACGTGCACATACCTTTCTGCGTTCGCAAGTGCGCCTACTGCGATTTCGTTTCGTATCAGGCGCCCGACATCGCATCGCTCGCGCCGGCGTATCTCGATGCCGTCTTGGCCGAACTCCGCCTGAGGCAGGGCGAGCTCAACCGCATTGCCCCGATTGGCACGGTATACATCGGAGGCGGCACTCCCACCTGTGTGCCCTGGCCATTGCTTGCGAGCTTCATACAGCAGCTTCTGCAGGCCATTTTCCGAGTGGACTCAGTGACCACAGCGAACCGCGCCCAGAGCAGGTTGGCTGCGACTGCCGCCGGCCCTGCGGTTTCGGAGATTTTCGGGACCTGCTTGACCGAAGTGACTGTGGAGGCCAATCCGGGCACGGTAAGTCGCGAGGGCCTGGCCGCGCTGCGCGAGGCCGGGGCGAATCGCCTCTCTTTGGGTTTTCAGTCGCTCATTCCGAGCGAGCTGACTGCTCTGGGACGCATACACTCCGCCGCCGATTGCCTGAACGCCTTTGCTCATGCCCGAGCGGCGGGATTCGACAACCTCAGTGTTGACCTGATACTGGGAGCGCCTGGCCAGACGTTCACCTCCCTGGAGCATACGACCGACATAGTTGTGGATCTTGACCCGGAGCACGTGTCGGCCTATTGCCTGTCGCTGGAGCCGGGCACGCCTCTTGCTGCACGGGTCGAGTCCGGCGCAGCCAGCGTGCCCGATGATGACCACGTGGCCGATCTTTACGAGCTGTTCGTGACGGGCATGGCCGCCTCGGGCCGCGCACGATACGAGATATCGAACTTCGCCCGCCCAGGCTTTGAAAGCCGACACAACATGGGCTACTGGAGAAACGGGCAGTACATCGGTCTCGGAGTCGCAGCGCACTCTCACACCCGCGTGGACGCCCAGAACACCGCGCCTGTCTGCGGCACGTCCGTATCGCGCCCGAACATGGCGCCGTCTGCGGGCGCTCGGTCATGGAACACCTCGTCAGTCGAAGCCTACATTGATTCCATTCGCCGCGGTCGCCTGCCAATGGCAGGCCGCGAGGCGCGCACACCCGGCGAAGAGGCCCGGGACGCCTTGATGTTGGGCCTCAGGATGTCGGACGGGGTGGATCTGGATGCGCTGTCGCACGAATACGGTGTTGATCTGGTCGGCCAGTACACCGAACGCTTCCATCGGCTCGCTGAACGCGGCTTAGTCGAGGTCTCAGGCCGGGCGTCCTGCTCACGTACACATCCCGGCCCTGCCCTGGGCCTGCGTGTACGTCTTGCGCCCCACGCATTTTTAGTAGCCAACCAGGTCTTCATGGAATGCGTTTAGGCGGCGGCATCGCCTGGCACTCGGCTCCGAATGCGGCTCTTTGCGTGGGGCTTTTCGGGAGTCAGATGAGGTTTTGAATACATCGATCCGCTGCCGGTTAGTCTGCCGTGATTTTCTGCGATGCTCTCGCCTTCGCCTTTCCCACATCGTTACCAAATGGCCATGACGCAGGGCTTATGTAAGCAAACCCGGCCTGAGCTGGGGGGGCAGCCGCAACGCGACCGCCGGAATCTTGACACGACCGGGCCCAAGTGCTATGTTTTCATTAGCACTCCCAGCTTACGAGTGCTAACGCATGCCTCTTGCGAGTCGGACGCACAAGCGCGGATTGGGCCGATGGGCAGGGAAGGTCCAACCAGCCCGGCAGAGGCTACGGCAAAGGGGTGAGCAGCGATGGCGGAGAGCATGGCCGAGCGGAAGAAAGCGATTCTTCGTGCGGTCACTGATGACTACATCACAACAGCGGAGCCGGTGGGTTCGAGAACCATCGCACGCAAGTACGGCTTGGGGGTGAGTTCGGCCACCATCCGCAATGAGATGGCCGATCTCGAAGACGAAGGATACCTCGAGCAGCCGCATGCATCCGCAGGACGGATTCCGTCCGATAAGGGATACCGCTTTTACGTTGACTCGCTCATGACCGGGCGTTATCTATCCGGGGTTGAGGCAAAGCGCATCAGACGCGAATACGAGAGACGGCGCGACGAGATCCGTGCGCTCATCAAGACTACGGCCAGGGTACTGGGGGATATCTCGCAGTGCGCCTCGGTGGTGGTAGGGCCCGCGGTCAAGACGGCTGAGATACGCCATATCCAGCTTGTTCCGCTGAGCTCCGAAACGGTTCTGGTTCTGGTCGTAACCAACGCCGGGCTGGTTGAACACCGTGTGCTCTCCATTGAGCACGCGATGCGTCCATCTGATCTGGACCGGATATCGCGCATCCTCAACGGCAGGCTCCGCGGAAGCACCCTGGCGCAGATGCGTGGAGTAGTTCTGCGGGAGATTCAGGCGGAGCTTTCGGCCTATGCCTCGTTCCTGGATGAGATGTTCGAGTTGCTGATCGCGGCGATGCACTCGTCGGACGAGGAACGGGTGTATGTAGACGGGTTGATGCAGCTGCTTGCGCAACCCGAGTTCAAAGACGTCGACCGCGCTCGGCCGGTGTTGGAGTTTCTGGAGTCGGACGATCTGGTGCTCACAGCCCTGGCAGCGGCGGGTTCACGCGGTCTTGGCGGCACGGTGGTCACCATAGGCTCCGAGAACGTCCGAGATGAACTCCAGTCTTGCAGCGTGATCAGCGCGCCGTACGGCGTTGCCGGAAGGGTAGTGGGCACCATCGCGGTTGTGGGCCCCACGCGAGTGGACTACTCGATGGTGACTGCGCTGGTTGGATATATGGCAGAGGGCCTGTCAGAGATACTTGCCAGGTTGAGCTCCCGCGAATCTGGCGAATGAGGCGGTGTTGGCAACGGCGACGCGCGATTACTACGATGTGCTGGGGGTCGAGCGGAACGCATCGGAGGCGGAGATCAAGAAGGCCTACTGGGACCTGGCCCGGAAGTATCACCCCGATGTGAATGACGGCGACCCTTCGGCCGAGGCTAAGTTCAAAGAGATTAACCAGGCTTATCAAGTCCTTTCCGATGAGGAAAAGCGTGCCAGATACGACAGGTTCGGCGACGAGAACGGAGCCGGGGTTGGGGGCGGTTGGTCTTCCGGCTCCGGAGGTTTCGACCCATTTGGAAGCATATTCGATGCGTTCTTCGGCGACAGTCCATTCGGGCGCGCCGCGCGACCTGGCCCCACCCGCGGTCATGACCTCAAACAGTCGGTGGAGATGACTCTTGAAGAAGCAGTGTCAGGTGTCACAAAAACCGTGCGCGTAGAGCGAATGGGCATGTGCCGGTCCTGCGGCGGGGAGGGCGCGCGTCCTGGAACGTCCCGGGCAACGTGTTCCGAGTGCGGTGGGCGCGGCCAGGTGCAGTCCGTGAATAGCACTCCGTTCGGGATGTTCACGCGCATCACCACGTGTCCGCGCTGTAATGGCGAAGGCACGGTGATTGAGAGCCCATGCGACGAATGCCGCGGCGCCGGGCGTGTGCGCGAGTCTGTCCGCCTGGAGGTGGAGATTCCCGCCGGCGTGGATACAGGCGCCAGGATTCGGGTGAGAGGAGAAGGCGATGCCGGCACGTTGGGCGGTCCGGCGGGCGATCTGTGGGTCTATGTCACAGTCCTGCCGCATTCGCGGTTTGCGCGCGATGGAAACGACCTGCGCACCGACGTACCCATCTCGTTTCCTCAGGCAGCTCTGGGCGATGAACTGACGATACAGGCCATCGATGGCGCCGATGTAAAGGTCAGGGTGCCTGCCGGAGTCCAGAGCGGGGCTGAGCACCGCGTGCGGGGACGGGGCGTGCCGCTGTTGCGTGGGTTTGGCCAGGGGGATATGGTGGTTCGCTTTACAGTTGTGACGCCTACTCGTCTCAGCGCCAGGGAGCGGGAACTCCTCCAAGAACTCGCTGATCTGCAGTCAGACGGCGCGAAACCCAAGAGCGCAAAGAAGAAGAGGCGCCAGGGGTTGTTCGGCCGGGCCGGGCAGGCGGGATCGTAGGAGATGGGGTGAGGCGTTGATCTGGGCGGAAGTGCGGGTTGAGGCGCCCGATGACCGAAGTGAGTCGATTGCGGAGATCCTCCGCGATGCCGGGGCTGGTGGAGTCGCGTTCACCGGCCCTTTGCTGATGCGCCGGTCGGCCGAGGCCGGCGATCTGTCGGGCAAGCTCTTCCCGGAGAGCATACCGTCTACCGAGTTGATCAGGGTGATCGCCTACTATCCGGTAGACGACTTGCTGGAAGGGCGGCTTCTGTACATACGGTCCGCTCTGGATTCCGCTTTCGGCGGCGGGCACAGCGCGCGCCCGATCATATCCGTGGCGCGAGTCGCCGGGGAGAACTGGGCCAGCGCCTGGAAGCAGTACTACCATGTAGACCACGTGGGCGAACGGGTCGTGATCGTGCCGTCCTGGATAGAATATGCTCCTGCCCCAGACGAGGCGGTGGTGCTGCTCGATCCGGGCGAGGCCTTCGGAACAGGACAACACGAGACTACCCGGGGTTGCATCATGGCTCTTGACCAGTTTCTGACGCCCGGCGCGATGGTGCTCGATGTGGGGTGCGGTTCGGGCATACTCTCCATTGTCGCTGCGCAACTGGGCGCGGGGAGAGTGGTCGGAGTGGATGTGGACGGGGCGGCTGTGAAGGTAGCAAAGAGCAATGCAGCTCTCAACAGAGTCCAGAATCGCGTGACGATACGCGAGGGAGATCTCGCCCGCGGCATACGGCAGGCATTCGATGTAGTCGTGGCGAATATTCTGGCCGATGCAGTGATTGAGCTGGTATCGGGGCTCCCGCGAGTGCTGGCGCCCGGCGGCTTTTTCATCTGCTCAGGTTTCGTGGACAAGTCCGCGGCCCGTGTCGAGCATGTGCTTGCGGGCGCCGGCCACCGCATGATCCATCGGTTTCAGGTTGAGGATTGGGTCACTCTGGTTTCGGTCGTCGGTTGATCTGATCTATCTGGGAGATAGCCGAGATGCGCAGGTTCTTTGTGGCGTGCGATGCAATCGCAAACGGTGCGGTGCGTATAGCGGGACGTGATGCCCGGCATATCACGCGCGTGCTCAGGATGGGGCCCGGCGACAGGCTGACGATAGTGGACGGCGCCGGACGCGAGTACGTGGCTCGCATTGCGCAGACCGCCGATACGAGCATCTCCGCTGTCATCGAAGAAGAGCGGCGATCCGGCCCTGCCGAACCCCGCGTTCCCCTGGCGTTGGTTCAGGGACTCCCCAAGTCCGACAAGATGGACCTCATAGTGCAAAAATGCACCGAGATCGGCGTGTCCAGGTTCCTGCCCGTGCTCACCGAACGCTCTGTGGCGCGAAGCAATGGGGATTCGGCCAACCGCAAAGTGCTCCGATGGCAGCGAATCGCAGCAGAGGCGGCCAAACAGAGCGGTCGGGGCGCGGTTCCGCCGGTAGAGGAGATTCGTGGGCTCGACAGCGTCTTGAGCGAGCTTGCGCTGGAGGACGCGCTTCTGGTTATGCCGTGGGAACTGGAACAGGAGCGGAGCCTTCGTAGGGTGTTGGCCGATGTCGATCTCGAAAAGGCTGCCGGAATCGCTCTGATCATCGGACCCGAGGGAGGATTCTCCCACTACGAGGTGGAACTAGCCAGGCGTTACGGAGCTGTCACGGCAACGCTTGGACAACGGATTCTTCGTGCAGAGACGGCTGGCATGGCAACAGCGGCGGTCATCCTGTACGAGCTGGGGGAGTTTGGGTAGACGGCGTGGATTGGGGCATCTTGACATGCTGGCCTTGTCATCATACAATAGCATCAGAGAATACCCCCCTACCGTATATTGGCCGTGGCCTTGTACGTGAGGGCATCGCCGCGCATGGCGCGTTCGGCATCGCGGGAATCTGCGGCGGGCACGATGCGCACGCTAATCAAAGATACCTGAAGGGGCGCGCATCGCCGGGGCGGGATTTGATAGGAGAACGGAGGAATAGATATAACATGGCGGTAAGCAGCAAGCCTGTGGTTGTTACTGACGCTACTTTTGAATCGGAGATCGGCAAGCACGCTGGGGTCTCGATTGTGGATTTCTGGGCTGCCTGGTGTGGACCTTGCCGAATGCAGGGCCCCATCATCGATCGTCTGGCAGGTGAGTACGCCGATGGCGCCGTCAAGGTGGCCAAGCTGAACGTGGACGAGAATCCCTACTCGGCCAGCCAGTTCGAGGTAATGAGTATCCCCACACTCATAATCTTCAAAGACGGTAAGCCCATCGATAAGCTGGTAGGAGTGACTCCGCTACCCGTCCTGAAGCAGCGTATCGGGCGGGTGTCCCTGCAGTAACCAGCGACTGCAGGGATTGCATGGCGATGTATCGCGGGCGCTAGATGGACCTGAGCCCGCTTCCACACCCTTCGGCCGGGTTGGAGGCGGGCTTGTTGGTATCCGAACCAATGGCATGCTGAGGAGTCGATGACTTGATGTTTTGCCTGATTGTCAAACAAGCTGGCAGGAATTCGCGACTAGCAAGCGAATACAGCTCTGAGGTTTGCAGGGGGACATGCTCCCCTGGAATAATGGGAGGGAAAAACGATGAAGAAGGCAAACATCCTGAGGGCTGCGGCCGTCATAGCCGTTGTAGTGCTGGCCTCGATGACCACCGGCTGCTTGAAGGCTTCCATCAAGGGCAAGATCGAGCCTGCCCCGCTGACGCTGGCCACGGACGTCACAACCTTTAAGGGCACACTCACGCTCACGATGACCGGTCTGCTTGGGGGCGGCACTTACGAGACGCTCCAGGTCAGATTCTTCAAGGGCGATGAGCCTGTGGCGAACACGGACATCAACAGTGTGAAGATCAACCTGACTATCTCGCCGTTTAACAAGGTTGCCTCTGTGGCGCTAGACGAGATTGAGGGACTGATAGTCCCGGAGGCCCTATGGAATCAAGGTGAGCTGCTGGCCGACAAGGCTGAGTTCACCGTTACGGCTGGCATCGGTTTTGGTTTGGACCCGGTTGTCATCGAAGTCGGGCTCGAGGAGGCTGCTCCAGCCGTCTAGGAGTAGACGCGATAGCTTCGATGGGGGTCCCGGGCAGTCTGCTTTTGGGGCCCCTGCCTCATTTCCCGTGCGGATGTGCCGATATGGGAAATGGCGACCTTTTCCCGAGCGAAGACATTCCCCAGAAAGACCTATTGGAGGTGCAGTGATTGAAAAAACGTGTTTTGCTTATCGCTATCGCGGCGCTCTTGCTAGTAATGGCGACAACGCTGGCAGGGTGCAGTTTCGGCGCAGCCCGGCTCTCGCTGACTTTCACGCCCAAGGTTGCGGATGTCAAGGTTGACCAGGCTATACAGGCGAGCGTCACTCTGAAGCTTGAGGGTTTCGGCAGGTTCAACATCAAGCGGGTCGCCCTGAAGTACTATGACGAAAACGGCGATGAGGTTGAGAGTGCCGGAGAATACGACTTGCCTACCGGCGCCGAATTCGAGCCGGCGATCCCGCTCTTTGGAACGATGGGCTTTGCCAGCAAGACGCTGAGTTTGAAGGAGCTCAATAACGACGAAGACGTCACGCCCACCTTGACGTGGTGGAGTATCGATCCCCGCCCGGTCAAGATCGTGTTTACGTTCTTCGACGACTCCGGCAAGGCTGTGGGTAGCGGGGAACTGGGGCTCAAGTGGGAGCAGATCATCAGTTAACGCGCGCGGGATTCGCAAACACTAGAGCAACGAAAGCGAGATCCGGGATCTGATCTGGAATTCGCCGGATGCTATACGATGGGGGCAGGCGCAGAGATGAACGTACATACTCGCTACATCGCCCGCGCGGCGGTCATCGCCGGCGTGTATGCCGGCCTGTGCCTGCTCCTCGCCCCCATCTCCTACAAGGTCCTGCAGGTTCGGGTGTCTGAAGGGCTCACCCTCTTGCCTATGGTGTGGCCTGAAGCTGTCGTAGGGCTGACTCTGGGCGCGCTCATAGCCAACTCAGCCGGTCCTTTCGGGATCGTGGACATTGTTTTCGGAACGGCGGCAACGGCCATCGCCGCGTGGCTCACCCGCAGATACCGCCATTCTCGGATGGCCTGCTTCTTCCCCATTCTCGTCAACGGTCTCATCGTCGGAGGATATCTTCCCTTCGTGGCGAACATGCAGATCCACGTATGGACCATCCCCGCGGCCATGCTCTCGGTGGCCGCAGGAGAAGCCGTAGCCGTGTTTGCCGTGGGCGTCCCGCTTCTTGGCGCCCTGCGCAGGATAGGCGTGATACAATAGACGAAAGCTCAGATGCAAGAGGAGACTGACTGTGCGCAGGGTTGCCATTGCGACGCTTGGATGCAAAGTGAATCAGTACGACTCGGACGCGCTTGCGCTCGAGTTCCGAAAAGAGGGCTTCGAGGTCGTGCCGTTCGGCGAGACAGCCGATGTGTACGTGGTGAACACATGTACGGTGACGCAGACCGGCGACAAGAAGTCGCGCCAGCTCATACGGAGGGCCCACGCCAAAAACCCTGAGGCGGTGATCGTGGCGACCGGCTGTTACGCGCAGGCTTCGCCGGCCGAGGCGGCCGCGATTCCCGGGGTCTGTGTGGTGTCGGGCACGTCCGACCGCGCCGGCATTGTTCGGGCAGTGATGAACTTGGCGCAGCGCGGAGGCGCGCCGGCAATGCTCGTGTCCGACATCGGCGAGTGCCGCGTCTACGAGGAGCTCCCCTCCGAGGGCACCGCCGAGCGCGCCCGCGCCTACGTCAAGATCGAAGACGGGTGCGAGAATTTCTGCTCATACTGCAAGGTCCCGTACGTGCGCGGCCCGGTAAGGAGCCGAAGCATCCGCGGGATTCAGGATGAGCTGCAGCGCCTGGCGGCCCGGGGCTTCCGCGAAATCGTGCTTACCGGCATCGACCTGGGCGCCTACGGGCGCGATCTCGGGGGATCCCCCGATCTGGCCGATGTGCTTGAACTGGCCGCGGGCGTCGAAGGCATAGCCCGGGTTCGCTTGAGTTCTGTGGACCCCACAGATGTCAGCGACAGACTTCTGGACGTCATGGGCTCTCGCCCCGCAGTCTGTCCGCATCTGCACGTCCCGCTGCAGTCCGGCGATGATGGCGTGCTCAGGCGGATGAACCGGCGCTATAGCGCCGCCGAGTTCGAGGCGGTTGTAGCCCGCGCCCGCACGCGCGTTCGGGGCCTGGCGGTGACGAGCGATGTGATAGTGGGATTTCCGGGCGAGGACGAGTCGGCGTTTGAGGCTACCATGGATCTGTGCGAGCGTGTGGGATTCTCTCGTCTCCACGTGTTTCAGTATTCAAGGCGTTGTGGTACTGCGGCCGCGCACCTGCCCGGGCAGGCGCCAAGGGAGGAGAAGGAACGCCGCAGCCGGCGGTTGATCGATCTGGGGCGGAAACTGTCTCTTGCATTCCATCGGGGCCTGCTTGGCCGGAGCCTGCAGGTGCTGGTCGAGAAGTCGGACGGGGCGGAATGCGAAGGTCTTACCGGCAACTACGTTCGAGTGTTTGCCAGTGTCACAACACAGCGTGCGCGCTCAGTTCTGGGAGCGGTTTCGGCAGCAACGCCCGCGCCCGGCTCGCTTGCGACTGTAAGGGTGATTGAGGCTGAAGAAGGTCTGGTGCGCGGGATCGTAGAAGGGATAGGGATAGGAGAGGGGGTGTGAGTGTGGACGATTGCATCTTCTGCAAGATAGCCAAGAAAGAGATACCGGCGAAGCTGGTTCACGAAGACGATGAGCTGGTGGCGTTGCGCGATGTTAACCCCCAGGCTCCTGTGCACATACTCATTATTCCGCGGGAACATATTACCAGCCTGGGGCAGCTGGAGGCGGGCCATGACCAGCTTGTCGGCAGAGCGCTGCGGCTCGCGGCTGAGCTGGCGAAGGGCAATGGGCTGAGCGAGAATGGTTACCGTGTGGTGGTCAACTGCGGCAGGGACGGGGGACAGAGCGTAGGCCACCTCCATTTTCACGTGCTCGGTGGTCGCGCGATGGGCTGGCCGCCGGGATGATGTGCGGAAATCATGCGTGGCGCGCGATTGACACTGCGGGAATGCTTGAAGTATAATTTGACAAGATTGCCTCGTGGGCTGTTCACGCACCCACGAAGCTGATTGCGGCAGTGTTGGGTGATTCTCGCACGGAGAGGGGGGTATCCGTATGTCAGAGATCCGAGTCGGTAAGAACGAATCGCTAGATAGCGCGCTCCGTCGTTTCAAGCGGCAGTGCCAGCAGTCGGGAGTGTTGGCCGAGATCCGCAGGCGCGAGCACTATGATAAGCCTAGCGTGCGAAAAAAGAAGAAGTCCGAAGCTGCCCGAAAGCGGAGGTACCGTTAGGCAGTGTGCGACTTGCCCCCCATCATAGTGCGATGTAACAGGGCTCTGGGAGAGACGATTGTCTCTCCCACATTTTTTTCTCCTGCATGGGCAGATTGATAAGGTGAGACTGGCATGGAAACGGAGGACTGCCGGGCGTGAGACTCCTTCGCAGACTGGTCCGGGGCGAGCCGCGCAGGCCAAGGATGATACTGGGGCGGCCCCCGCTGCCGCTGGAGGAGGTCGCAGACCAAATCGGGACTGTCGCTGCCGATGAGGGGGATTGTAAGGTCCCGCCGCCGGACTCGCCCATCCCGGATACGCTTGACGGCGTCCAGCGGTGGTTGCGCAATTCTCTGGGCGATGGCAGTCCGGACGTGGTCATACGCCGTCTGGTCATCTGGACTGACCCTGAGATAGACGGATTGCTCTTGTACATCGAAGGGCTGGCATCGCGCGATGTCGTCAACCTGGTCGCGCTGCGCTCGGTGATGCTGGCGCAGCGAGTGCCTGAGATAGACGCGGCGGCGCTCAGCCGCGACAACATCGCCTCGGTCTTCATGACGCACGTTGTTCCGTCCGGGCAGATATCCGTCTCCTCCTGCATGGACAGGATCGTCGAGCGCGTCTTGACAGGCGAGGCCGCTCTGTTTATCGAGGGCGCCCGCCAGTGTGTGATCTTTGAGGCCAAAGGTTGGGAACACAGGGGAATTGAGGAACCGAGCACCGAGAAGGTAGTACGGGGACCGCGCGAGGGCTTCTCGGAGCTGCTACGCGCCAATACCGCCTTAGTCAGACGGCGATTGCGCACTCCCGACCTCAGGCTGGAATCCATGAAAGTGGGCCGAAGGTCCAAGACAGACCTCGTCCTCGCCTACATCGATGGACTGGCCAACCCGCGCCTGGTAGATGCGGTGCGGGAGCGGATCGATCACATCGACACCGACATTCTGCCCGATTCCGGCTTCGTCGAGGAGTTCATTGAGGACTACCCCTATTCGCCGTTTCCCCAGATTCAATATACAGAGCGTCCTGATCGCTTCTCGGCGGGGCTGTCAGAGGGACTGGTGGGCATAATCGTGGACGGCAGCCCAATGGCTCTTCTGGCCCCGGGCAACCTGGCGAGCTTCTTCCAGTCGCCCGAGGACTACTACGAGCGGTTTCCGTATGGCGGACCGTTGCGCGCCCTAAGATACGCGGCTGGCATCATCGCCCTGATCTTCCCCGCGCTGTATGTGGCTGTATCCCTATTCCACCAGGAGATGCTGCCCACCAAACTTGCGCTTGCAATCGCCAGCTCGCACATGCCTGTACCATTTCCAGCGCTGGTCGAGGCCCTCCTCATGGAGGTGGCGCTCGAGCTAATACGGGAGTCGTCCATCAGGCTCCCGGACCCGGTAGGGCAGACTATGGGGTTTGTGGGAGCGCTCCTCTTGGGAGACGCCGCCGTATCCGCCGGGCTCGTGAGTCCGATCATGGTGATCGTTGTGGCCGTCACCGGCCTGGCCTCGTTCACTATTCCGCACTACCCTACCGGTCTGGCGATCAGGCTGCTCAGGTTTCCGCTTCTCTTTCTCTCCGCCTGGCTGGGATTGTTTGGGCTGATGGCGGGGTTGATGGCCATCGCTTTGCATCTGGGCGCCCTGACGTCTTTCGGGGTTCCGTATCTTGAGCCTTTGATGAAACCTCGGGCAACGCTGCGTGATGTAATATGGCGATCTCCGGTGTTCGCCTTCAACAAGCGACCGGAGTACGCCCAGCCTCTGGATCTGGTACGGCAGAAGAAGTTCATCCGGACCTGGGCGCCGGGAACGGCCGAGAAAGCGCATCGGGAATCCCAAAGAGGAGGCGATGGAGACGGCGGAAACGGCGGGCGGCGAAACCGAAGTTGAGATCTACTACACTCAGACCGTAGTGATCACGGCCATGATAGTGTTCGCCACCGGATTTTTGGCTGCGGCGAGGATCCTAGTTCCTGTCGCAGGCAGCGCGGCGTGGATTGCCGCCCTGATAGGCGGGGCCGTGGGTGTGGGCATAGCTTGGCTTGCCGGGACGCTTGCGAAGCGTTTTCCCGACCTCGGCCCGGTCGGAGCGGCAGAGAGGATATTCGGCGCGCCTCTGGGTAAGCTGCTGGGCCTGACCTTCGCGATCTACTGCACTGTGGTTCTGTGGCTTGGCTCGCGCCAGTCTGTGCTGGCCATGTGGATCCCCTTCCTGCAGAGCACGCCTCCGGTTGTGATAAGCGCCGTCTTCTACATCCTGGTCGTCTATGCGGCCTACCTCGGAATCGAGGCTATCGCCCGCGTATCGCTGATCTTCTTTGCGTTAGTGGCCGCCTCGCTTGTGGTCCTCACTGCGCTGGCGACTCCGGTAGCGGTGCCCGGGCGCCTTCTGCCCATCATCGGCAACGGTCCTGGACCCCTTGTCCGCGCCGGATTCCTGGCCGCCTCCTACGCGGGCGAAAGCATCGTCGTCCTGGCCTTTTTGAGGCGCCTTTCGGACAAACAGGGCGCTTCGCGGGCCATTGCCACAGGCATTGGGGTGGGCATGGTCATCATGGCGATCGCCGCTGCATTCGGAGTCATGATGCTGGGCGTGCGAGGCATATCCCGCGTCACGTTTCCAGTCCTTGAGACCGCCAGGATGGTCGGGTTCGGGCAGTTTCTGGAGAGGGCGGAGATACTCTTCCTCGCGCTATGGTTCTCGGCCGCTCTGTTGAAGCTGGCGGCCGTGTTCTACGCATCGGTCACCTCCATCGCCGATGTTCTGGGGCTTCGCGACTATCGTCCCCTGATCATCCCCTACGCGCTGCTGGCCGCTGCGCTCAGCTTGGCGCCCAAGACGGTCCTGGAAACGTTCGACTACCTGAGCGCTTTTGCAAGATACTTGGTGTGGTATGCGATCGGGTTTCCGACAGTGCTGCTCTTGGGATCAGCCGTCCGGGGCCGGAGAGGGGGCTTGGGGGCCCATGGCACAAACGCGCACTAGCGCGCAGTCGGGGCAGCCGCCGATGCCGGCCCGGTCGGGCCTAAGACTCGTTGCCTTGGCCGTGGCGTGCGTGCTTGCCGCCGCATCCGCGTCCGGATGCAGAGACGCTCGGGAGATCGAAAGCGTTGGGTTTGTGCTTGGTCTGGGGATAGACGAGACGGAGGACGGACGGATAGAAGTATGGGCGCAAGTGGCGCTTCCGTCTGCCAAACCCGGGGAAGCGCAGCAGCAGCAGTCGTGGATTGCCAGCTCGGTGGGGAAGACGGTGTGGGCTGCCATGCGGGAGCTCAGCAACAGATCGGACAAGGTACTGTTTCGCGCGCACGTGAGGACGCTGGTATTTGGGGAACGCTTTGCCCGAGGCGGGATCTTGCGGGCCCTTGACGTACTGGCCCGAGACGGACAGTTCAGGTATAAGTCATGGGTGTTCGTAACGTCTGATCCGGTTGGCGATGTGCTGGGGGCCGAAGCCGAGCAGTCCAGCGTGGCGGCGTTGTTCATAGACAACGTTATGCGCAATACCGCCCGATCCTCCACCGCGCCTCGTTCGCGATTTCTGGACCTGCTCACCTCAATGGAGCAGCCTGGCGACCAACCCCTTCTGGCCAGAATCCGCCTGGAAGGCATCGACGATGATGAAGGAGCCGGCCGTGGCCGTGGCGAGGAGTCTGGCGAGAGCGAAGGTGCCGGTGATGGGGAGGGCACCGCCGGTAACGGAGGCGACGAGAGCAAGCCGGAGGCCAAGTCGAAAGCCGGGCCGAAGGAACTGGCCATAGGCGGCAGCGCCGCCTTTCGCGGCGACAGAATGGTGGGATGGCTCGACGAGGAGGAGACCGCCATGGCCCTCATGGTATGTAACCGGCTGACAGCCTACTCCTTTGTCGTTCCAATGCCGGGCGGCGCAGGCGGCACCGTAGGCTTTGATGTAATCCGTTCGTACGCCGGTACGCTGTTTCCGGGGGGAATCCGGACAGACCCTGAGGATCTTGGGACGATGGATGTCGTCTTGCGGGTAACTGGGACGGTGGATATTCGAGAAGTGCTATCCGAAGACCAGATCATGTCGATGCGATCCCTGGAAAGGCTGGAGGACGGCATATCCCGGCATTTCGAGGCGGGGGTAAAGCGCCTGGTGGACGCGTCTCAGAACAGACTGGGGTGCGACATCATCGGCCTCGGCGAGTCTGTAAGGCGCAGGATTCCTGTGAACGTATGGGAGAAGGACGTGGCGCCCGTGTGGCACGATGAGTTCAGGCGGATGAAGATCGTGCCTGACATTCGCTTCGAGGTGGGCAAGCGCGGCATGACGATGCAGTCGCCCAAGGCGGGCGAATAGGCGGCGCGGGTATCGCAGGCAGTCTTCGGATGCTATAATTGTACTATCGGCTGCATTTTCCGCAGTTTCCGGAACTTGCGAGGCTGCCGAAACGTAAGGGAGTACCGAGGAGAGGAGGGACTTGGGCTTGAAGTCAAACAAGCGTGCCGCTGCCGGGGTTTGGGTCTTGGTCGTGTCTTTGATGCTCGCGGCATGCGCTGTGTATGCCCAACCGGCCGATGCGGCGCCGCTGGTCTACACAGTGCCTGTGAAAGGAGCTATTGAGCACGGCGTTGCATCTTTCTTGGCGCGAGGACTGCGCGAGGCGCGTGAAGCGGGAGCCCAGGCGGTGATCATCGAGATCGACACGCCGGGCGGTTTCGTCGATGCGGCGCTTAAGATGCGCGATTCTATCATGACGGCCGGCATCCACACAGTGGCTTTCGTCAATACCAGGGCGTGGTCGGCGGGAGCTTTAATCGCCATCGCTTGCGAAGATGTGGGCATGAAGATGGGTGGTTCAATGGGCGCAGCCGAAACACGGCCCAAGGAGGAGAAATACATCTCCGCCATGCGGGCCGAATTCGAGGCCACCGCCGAAATGCGGGGGCGCGACCCCAAAGTCGCCGGCGCCATGGTAGACGCGGACATCGAGATCCCCGGTATGATCGAGCGAGGCAAGATTCTCACGCTCACAGCCAAGCAGGCTAAGGATGCGGGATACTGCGACTACAATGTGCGCGACATCGGCGATCTGTTGGAACAGGCCGGTCTGGCGGGCGCTGAACTGCACGCGGTGGAGATGACCTCCTCTGAGTGGCTGGGGCGTGCGCTCACCAATGACGTTGCGGCTCAGGTTTTTCTGACGCTGGGCCTTGTCGGGCTGGCTGTGGAAGTGTTCACACCCGGTTTCGGAATCCCGGGAACGATCGGCCTGGTCTCGTTGGCCTTGTTCTTCGGAGGCCGGATAGTGGGAGGGTTGGCCGGATGGGAAGTAGTGGTGCTGTTTTTGGTAGGCCTGACTCTGCTGCTTCTGGAGCTGTTCGTAATCCCTGGTTTCGGCGTGGCGGGAATACTTGGAATCGTAAGCATATTTGCCAGCCTGATACTGAGCTATCCCACGCCGGGTCAGGCTATGGGCGCTATAGCGATCTCAATCGGCGTTGCAGTTGTCCTCATACTCCTGCTCGTTCGGTTTCTGTCGCGAAGCGGCAAGAAACTGGGGCGCGCGAACCGGATTGTGTTGGAACACAGCGAGTCGCCGGAGGAAGGCTATGTTGGAGTGGAGGACCTCAGGTCGCTTCTGGACGAAGAAGCGCGGGCGGTCACGCCGCTTAGGCCGGTTGGGGCCGTCAACGTGGGCGGTCGGAGGATCGAGGCCATCTCTGAGAGCGGTTTTGTGCGGGAAGGAACGCACGTGCGCGTGATTCGCGTGGAAGGGAACCGGGTTTTCGTTAGACCCATTGCTCAGGAAGAACGGGGGGGTTGATGTAGTGTACTACATGGGGGCAATTGGCTGGATCATCCCGCTTATTGTAATTGTATTTCTGCTGGTGCTGCTGAACTTCATTCCGATCGGGCTGTGGATTTCGGCGTGGGCCGCTGGAGTGCGGGTGGGCCTTCTGACTCTGGTCGGGATGAGGCTGCGCAGGGTGGTGCCGGCCAGGATCATCATGCCCATGATCAAGGCCGTGAAAGCGGGCATCCCGGTGAGTGTGGATAAGCTCGAGGCCCATCATCTGGCGGGAGGAAACGTGGATCGCGTTGTGGACGCTCTCATCGCCGCGCAGCGAGCCGATATTAACCTGCCTTTTGAGAGAGCGGCGGCCATCGATCTGGCGGGGCGCAACGTGCTCGAGGCGGTGCAGATGAGCGTCAACCCCAAAGTGATTGAGACGCCTGTGGTAGCGGCTGTGGCCAAAGATGGCATCGAACTCAAGGCGAAGGCGCGCGTTACCGTGCGCGCCAACATCGACAGGCTGATCGGCGGCGCCGGAGAGGCCACTGTCATCGCCCGGGTGGGCGAGGGCATAGTGACTACTGTGGGCTCTGCCGAGAGCCATAAGGTGGTCCTGGAGAACCCCGACATGATCTCCCGTACAGTCCTGAACAAGGGGCTCGACGATGGCACGGCGTTTGAGATTCTGTCCATCGACATCGCCGATGTGGACGTGGGCAGGAACATCGGAGCGCGCTTGCAGATGGACCAGGCTGAGGCCGACAAGAACATCGCTCAGGCAAAGGCGGCAGAACGCAGGTTCGCGGCTCAGGCATTGGAGCAGGAAAACAAGGCCAAAGTGCAGGAGATGCGGGCGCTGGTAGTGGAAGCCGAGGCGGAAGTGCCGAGGGCTTTGTCGGACGCCCTGAGAAGCGGCAACATGGGCGCCATGGATTACTTCAACCTCCTGAACCTCAAGGCCGACACGCAGATGCGCGACTCCATCTCGCGTTCTACAGGCAAGGCCGGAATGCCTGATGAACCAGGGCCGGATGCGGGTATGAAATGACGTTGCCTGGGGGGTGGCCACAGTGCGCGGCCTAGAGGGCCTTATCGGGCTGATCTGGTTGATGATCTTCGTGGGATCGATTCTACGCTCCGTGATCCAGGGTAAGCAGCGTGCTCAACGGGAGGCCGTCAAGCGGGCCGCACGCCGTGCGCGGGGGTTGCAGGGCCTCGACTCGCGTCCGCCTGGCCGGGCCGGGCAGTTGCGCAGGCCGGCCCCGGGGCAAGGACTGCCGGACCTGGGAAAACAGGTGTTCAGGACGGGCTGGCCGATCTATCCCGGCCAGCCGGCGCAGCCGGTGGTCGTAACCGAACCCGACATGAGCGCGGAAGAAGCGGAGTCTGCTGAAGAAGTATCTGTCGAGGGAGCATCTGTCGAGGGCAACGACCGTGACATCCGGCGCCGGCTGAGGCAGGAGCGGTCGGAAGAATGGGAGTCAGAACGCGTGCGCACTTGGCAGATACCCGCTGGCGCCGGTTCTCTGGGCAACGGGGGAGAAGCCTTTGACGGTTTCGCGATCAGGCGGGGCGAAACGCTCGCGGCCGATACTGATCTGGATGCGCTGGGTTGGGCGCTCGACGATGAGATGGACCCGGGGGATGTCGGCGCTGCGCTGGCCGCTGAAGGCGTCGAGGGCGATACTGTAGGACGGCAGTTGCGCACCGGTATCGGGCCCGGGCATGCCCTCGCTGGTATCGTGTGGGGGACTGTGCTGGGTCCGCCGCGGTGCAGGTCTCAAGCGACTATGAGAATGTCACCCCATTGGGGGGCCGATCTGTCTGAGAAAACCTCGTCCTCGTAGTCGTGTTGCAACGGCGTTCGCGCGTTGCCGGTTGCGATCCGAATTGAGTCGCCCCATATATGAGGCTCAGCTATAGGCTGAAGCGAGGCGGGCAAGGCTTTGACGGCGTCCTGGCGAGCTCGAGTTGATAGCGCGAGTCGGCAAGCACCAGCCGGTAGCGAGAGCCCGCTAGCACCAGCTGATAGCGCGAGTCGGCAGGCGCGACAGGATTCCGTCAAAGTGCTTCCCGCGAAAGCGGGCGGTGTGCGAGCAACTATCTGTCGGATTTCACAGCAGGTTTTTCGCCTATCTGTCGGGCTTCCCGACAATGGGTGATGCATAATCGGGTGTATAGACCCATCGGACGAGCGGGGCAGAATCGAATTGGGGGGTTACCCCATTTGGCCCAACACAATGCGGCAATACATGGCATGTACACCCATTTCCCAACCCTGTGATCCGTCCGATTGCCGCTGCAGTCCTTCGATTTTCCGGCCATTCGGGGTTTATGCGATCATACGCCCGATTATGCATCACCCGTTGCCTCGATTCTCGACACATAGAGACAAAAGCACCGCGAAAACCGACGAGTCCTAAAGGCCAGCTAACACGGCCTTTCGCGGCAACTCCCCAGCTTACAGCCATATACATCCGTAGTGGGCCATCGCGAACA
>CAYYHF010000012.1:0-20303 GCA_964471415.1 uncultured Clostridia bacterium
GTCAAACCTGAAAAAGCACGAGTTCTGTCAACGCCTGAAGGCCGTTCAGAAGGACCTGAAGCAGCAGCACTCCCGCGCTCGGGCAAGCCTGGAAAACGCCATGGTTTCGGAGGATGTGTTCTCCGCAGCGGAGCTCGCTGCCCTAGAGAAGAATCCCGTGATAGCGCCGCTGATCGGCAACCTTGTTTTCATTGCAGATGGAAAACATGGGTATTGGAGAGAAGGCGAACTCGTCTCGCCTGACGGATCTGCAACCGGTATCGCAGATAGCGTCCAGCTCAGAATCGCTCATCCAAACGATCTGCACGAAATGGGCGTATGGGCTGAATATCAGCGCCACTTGTTCGATCGGCAGATCATCCAGCCGTTCAAACAGGTGTTCCGTGAGCTCTACCGGCCGAACACCGATGAGCTCAAAGAGCTAACGCACTCAACAAGATACGCAGGCCATCAGGTGCAACCGAAGAAGACGCTCGCGCTGCTGAAGAGCCGAGGATGGACAGCAAGCTATGAAGAAGGACTGCAGAAGGTCAGCTTCAAGGACAACGTTATTGTCTCGCTCTGCGCCGCCATCGACTGGTTTTCGCCTGCCGATATCGAAGCGCCGGCTCTTGAGGCAGTCACTTTCCATGACAGGAAGACATACGAAGCAGTCCCGATTGACCGGATATCGCCGATCCTGTTTTCCGAAACGATGCGCGACATCGATCTGGTTGTAAGCGTTGCCCACGCAGGAGGCGTCGATCCCGAGGCCAGTCTCTCAACGACAGAGATGCGCGAAAGCCTGCTCGGCGAGATGCTTCGCCTCTTGGGTATCAAGAATGTAGAGCTGCGCAGGACACATGCTTTCATCAGGGGCAAGCTTGGCGAGTACACAGTCCATCTGGGAAGCGGGACTGTTCAGAAGATGGCCACGGGAAGCATATTCATCGTGCCCGTCCACTCCCAGCACCGCGGGCGCATCTTCTTGCCGTTCATGGACGACGACCCCAAGACCGCGGAGATCATATCGAAGATAATCTTGCTGGCAGAGGATAGTAAACTCAGAGACCCTGAGATACTGCGCCAAATGCAGCATTAGAGCCCTGCGCGGGCGACTCAACCCGCCTGGAGTGGGATTCTTGCCGTTCTTCTCCTGTCGTCACAGATCTTCCTTGAGGATCGCTGAGGGCTCCTCCCGGGAAACGCGCTGCACGGGGTATCCCGCCGCTAGCGCGCATAATGCCGTGGATGCAGCGACTGCGATCACGGCAGTAGAACCCAGCCATCTTGTGCTCTGCCACCACCCCCCGCCTCGCGTGATCATCGGCACGAACCCTGCCACTAGGGCAATGCCAATGGCCGCAGACGCCAGAATAACGAGAAATGTCTCCGTGATGACCTGAGCAACCAACTGGCCTCGGGTCGCGCCCACCGCCATACGAAGCGCCCACTCCGAACGACGAGCGCTTGCCGCGTACATGGTATGCCCGGCGAAGCCGAGCCCAGTCAGAGTCAGAAGCAACCCCGCTAACGATGCTGCCGCAATCACAGACGGCTGCTTGATCGAGGCGCGCTCTGCAATCGCGTCCTTGATGGAGAGGATGCCGATGTAGTGTCCTGTGTCAGGGTGCGTATCAGAATACCACTGGTTGACGGCTTCGCCCACAGCGTTGGCATCGGCCCGTTCGTCCAACACCAGCCAAACCGAGTTTGAGAAATCGGGAAACGCCATAGGCCCGGCCCACATCATCACTTGACCAAAGTCCATCACGAGTGCCGGGACATCCTGCGCGAACTCATCAAGCCTGGCTGAACACTCCGGCCATCCGGCAGGCGGATCGGCGACTGTCCCGGCAAAGCGTATCGGGTATAGGCACTCATCAGGCGGTAGACGAAAAACAACGGTATCAGGAATCGCGGCCTCCGGGCCGACTAGCTCCTTCAAAGCCGCGTTCGTGAGGAACGCCCACGCGCCGCCTCCAGTCACACGCTCGGGCGCGTCTGGAAAGAAGCGTCTGGTCACTCGGAGATGGACAAGGTTCTCAAAGGCATCGTTCACAAGGTAGATCTTGATGGGACGTTCCAGCTTGCTCGCTCCTGTCGACACGAACGCCAATCCGTCCCAGAACACAGCTGCCCGCCTTACACCTGGTACGGCCTCAAGAGCTGGGATCTCGTCGGGCACTATGGCGTCCGTAGATATGCGACGCGCACGGTCGACAATGTAGTTCCCAAGCCCCAACACGTTTGTCGGGTCGAACGTGAGCTCCATGGCCCGGATCACAGCGCTCGACTTGACGATGAGAACTGCGAGGACCGCGAGAGCGCAAAAGCCGATGGTGAACTGAAGCATCATCAGCATCACCCGCGCGCGTCGACCCCTGAGCATTTCGAGCGCTGCAGCAAATGGAGCAATCGCCGAACGCATGTTGTTCGTCTGTCTGCTCATCACATCGCACCTCTCAGCAGAATCCCCGGCTCGTGCCGGTTAACAGACCGACACAGAGACGCGCCGAGGGCCGCCGTTCCGACCATCATAATAAGGCAGGCCCCAGCCAAACCCGCCCAGGTGACCGCGGCGATTCTGTGCGTGCTGAACCAGAACCTCCAGACAACCCACACCAGCGCATATCCCGCGATCAGCGATACGATGGTGATGAGGACAAGGTCTGACATGACGTAGATAGCGGTCATCCTGGGCGTTGCCCCAACCGCTCGCCTGAGAGCAAGTCCGCGAGTTCTCTCGCGCACCCAGAGAGAAGCAAAACTGCCCGCGTTCACATAGGCCACAACAGCTATGAGGGCAGCGATTCCCGACATGACCGCCGAAACAGCGCGTGCCTCGCGAATCGTGCCAGCGTAGCGTTCGGTGCCACTGACAACCTGGACCACCGCGTCTGCGCTCACTCCTTTCGCGATGGACAGGAATCTGGCTAACACCTCGTCAGACGAGGTATCGTGAGGGGTATACACGGCTACCTCAGACGAGCCGCCGCCCGGAGGAAACGCCTGCAAGGGAACGAAGACCCGCGGTCTCGGATCGCCGCCCGCCTTGCGACCGACTAACGCCACGATTGGAAGCGCCCGGCCTGGATAGAGCTCAAGCACGTTGCCCGTGCGCAGGCCTCCGCTGAGATCAGAGAAGGCCCAGTTGACGGCGATTCCGCCTCCGATGCCGGCGCGGGCCAACGCCTCCGCGGTATTACCGGGATACAGATACACATAGCCGTCATACAGAATCAGCCCCGCCATCACCTCCCGCGGCTTACTGTCGGCGTCCGTCGTCACTAGAAACGGCCTGCCGGCGACCGCAAAGAAGAACCCCTCCAATTCGCCTTCGCCGACCATGCGGGACAGCGCCGCTGAAGTGAAGGCGTTACCGACTCCTCGTCGCTGGATGGGCGCTGACAGCGCGTCTGATCCCGATACATCGGAGGTCTCTGTGGCTTTGATGTAGTACAGCCGATCCTGATTCCCTGGCAGGCGGCCAATCATGCTGCCATAGGTGGACTGAGCCATTCCCAAGCCCAGAGAGAGCGATGCCGTGGCCACGGTCAGTCCAAACCACAGAAGCAAAACGCCCCAGAAGCTGCGTCGTAGCTGCCCGCGAAATCCCGCCAGTATGTCCTGCACGATCCCGGAGTTCATCGCGCCAGCACCTCCTGGGGCGCGCCTGCCCGAGTTACCATGCCGTCCTGAATCACCAGAGCCCGATCAAGCGCCATGGCCACGTCTGTGTTGTGAGTTACGATAACCAGCACTCTGTCAGCGGCATCACGGTGAACCTCAAGGAGTAAGTCCATCACCAGTCGCCCGGTGTTCGAATCCAGGTTGCCTGTGGGCTCGTCGCACAGTATCACCTGGGGTCTGCCCACCACAGCACGCGCTATTGCAACGCGCTGCTGTTCACCCCCTGACAGCTGAGACGGCCTGAGGAGCTCCTTTCCCGCAAGGCCCACTCGGTCGATAGCCCGCTGTGCGGCGTCTCGGCGCCTGGCAGCGGACCAACCTCTGTATATCAAGGGCAATCCCACGTTCTGGGCCACGGTAAGTTCATCAAGGAGGTTGTAGCGCTGAAACACGAAGCCTATTCGGTCTCGGCGCGTCTCGGCGCGCTGGGCCTCCGATAGCTCCGTGACATCCGCGCCCCCGAGCCGGTACATCCCCCCCGTGGGGCGATCCAGCAGACCAAGCAGTGAGAGAAGGGTGCTCTTGCCAGAACCGGATGGGCCCACCACCGCGAGTGCCTGGCCCTCTGGTATCTCCAGGCTCACGGGACCTAAGGCCCGCACCACCTCTCCACGCGTCCGATACTCCCTCGTTACCTCGTGCAGTCTGATCAAGCGTCGGCACCTCCGCAATAGGGCTTATTCCAGTGGCCACAGGCCACCCGAAACCGATGCCTCGTACACGCCCACACTCCCATCAACACCAACCAGTACCGATTACGCCCGATCGTAGCCAGCAATTTGCAGTGTACCTTCTATGTTTACTATAATTACCCTCTGTTCGCGTGCCGGACATTTCCGCGAAATTCCGTGAGACCACCCAAGCCTGGCGTCTTTCGAAAAGCAAATGCCCCCTCAGCAAGGGCCGGGGATGATTGGAGACATGAAATCTTTGGACTACATAATTGATTGGGCCTCGTGTGGTGGATCTGAGCTGATGTAGGCCTGACTTTTCAGTACTGGGGTCATGTACCTCGGACTCAGGATACCTTCGGATCCCTGGGGCTTTGAGAATGGCCGTCTGCACCGTTTGCCTTCAAGGCCTTCTCCAGGACATTGAGAACGGAATACGCAAGTACGCACACGGTGACATGGCCCTCGACCCTGGTTTGGGCGCGAGCTCTCACCGGCCTGATGTTCACCCCCGACTCGATGATCCTGGGCCTGTTCCGCAGAGAGCTTGGTGGCCTCCCTTGCCTTCCTACTGGGAATGTCCACTTTCCCGATTAGGCAAGAAATGATACCCCTATCCCTCTGCCGGCCGTTATGTTGGCTACCGCGCCAATGGTGGCGGCAATGCCCATCCCGCCGTACAGACCATGCCACACAACCAGACGGCGCACCCATCGGCGGAAACATCGCCATTGGCAACGCTCATCCCCTACCCTCCTCTCTCACAGCCGCTTTCAGGCCAGCTTCCGGCCCTTCCGACTCCCGTGGATAGATGCAAAACGCGATTAGGGCTACCGCGGCAGTGGAAGCGGACTCCAAGCCGTTCCTGGAGAAGTTTCTGTAAGCAGAGAAGCGGAGGCTTTCGCGACCCGGAGGTGAGCCGTATGCCGGACTTGCTTCAGGCAATCATAGACAGGATCGTGGAGACTGCCGAGCCAGATCGCATAGTCCTGTTCGGATCCCGGGGCGAGGGTAAGGGCGCCGCAGATAGCGACTACGATATCCTGGTTCTCAAGCGCGGCGTGACTCACCGAAGGCGCCTCGCGCAGTCGATCTACCTCGAACTCGCCGGCATTCCGGCCCCAGTTGACATAATCGTGGAGGACCCCGACAGAATCGAGAAGTACCGAAATACTGCCGGCTTCATCTACAGTGAAGCCCTCAAAGGACGCGTGGTCTATGAGCGCTGAGGCATGGCGAGCATGGCTTGGGAGGGCGGAAAGCAACCTGGCGCGCGCCAGGCTTGGCCGCCAGTCGGAGGACATCCTGTACGAAGACATCTGCTTCGACGCGCAACAGGCTGCCGAGAAGGCCCTGAAGGGCCTCTTACCTCGTGTCGATCAATCAACGCTTTCGCCCGTCCGCCAGCGCAGTCTGAATGTACTTGACTGCTCTCTCCAGTGCTTCGCCAGGCCGGACCCAAAGGCAGCTGAGGCGAAACCACCCCATCGGTTCAGGCGCTCGGCCAAATGGGAAAGCTGTGGTATGATATAGCTAGCTTGGATGATGATTGGCATTTCCCTGGACTCTGTCACTGGAGGGTTGCCTATTGCCAGGATCACACGATCTCCTGTCACTCTGCACCGTTACCCGGCAGTTCCCAGGGTTCTCGCTGGACCGCGTGACGTTCTCGTTGCGGCCCGGCGCAGTGATGGGGCTGCTCGGCCCCAACGGCGCCGGAAAGACCACAATAATCAAGCTAATCCTCAATCTGATCCGACCTGACGCCGGAAACATACGAGTATTCGGCCTGGACAGCCAGAGCCACGAGATCATGATCAAGCGGGACATAGGCTACGTTGGGGAAAACGCTCTCCTTCCGCCGAACGGCACAGCCCGCTGGCTTGGCCGGTTCCTCTCCATTTGCTTTCCTTCCTGGGACGATAGCCTGTACCGGTACTACCTGGATCGCTTTGGGGTGCCTATGAACAAACCGGCTCGGGCTCTGTCGAAAGGCACCCGCACTAAACTTGCCTTAGCGGCGGCGATGGGGCATCGTCCCCGACTGCTCATCCTGGATGAGCCGACTTCGGGGCTAGATCCAATCGTCAGGCTCGAGGTAGTAGGCGCCATTCGCGAGGCTGCCGACGAAGGCGGGCGTTCTGTTCTCTTCTCGACGCACATCGTATCCGACCTTGAGGCGGTTGCGGATTCAGTGACCGTGATCAACCGCGGACGGGTGCTTGTGTCGGAGGAAAAGGATGTACTGCTTTCGAAATGGCGGCGTATGAGTTTCCAGCCCAACCCGAGCGCGGCGCGCGATCTGGAGCGCCTGTGCCAGGCGTTCATCCAGCGCGAGCCGGTCGGCGGAATGTTCACAGGAGTCACCAACTGCTACAGCCAGGACTTGGCCCAGCGAATCCGGAACGCGGCGGCCGAAGGAACGGTCGGGGAATCCCCGCTCAGCCTCGAGGAGGTCTTCGTTTATCTGGTGAACAGCGGGAACATCGGGGCCCCTCGGGAGGCGATAGGCCGTTGATCATCAGACTGGCCTATGAAGAGCTTTGCGCCCGCGTCAAGACGATAGGCATCGTCTCAGTAGTCGTCTTCGCGATCGTGATACCCAGTATGAGCGCTAGTCGCAACGTCTACAGCATCGCCGTGGCGTTCATTGTGGCGCTTGCAGCCGCAGTCTACAACCAGCGAAGCACATATGAGGATGAGAAGGACGAGACGCTGCCGTTCCTGAGAAGTCTGCCCATCTCCCCGGCAGAGGTGGTGTGCGCTAGAGCCCTGGCGAGCGTGGCCGTAATCGCTCTCTACACCGTTCTAGCCCTCATAGCCGCGACACTAGCGACGAGGTTCATCCTCGGGCGCGGCAGCCCCGACTGGAAGGCCGGCGCAGTGCCCGCCTTTGGGCTCGGGCTGTTCACAATGGCCTTCATGCAGGCGGTCTATTTCCGCTTTGGCGCAAGGGTTATCGTAGGGTTCCTGAATATCGCTATGTCTGCTGGAGCGATTGCGATATTGGCTTTCAAGTCGCCCGTTCTGAGCGCTCGGTTTGGACCCCTCGCCTCCCGAGCCGTTTCGCATGCGGCGGCATGGCGCGCTGAAAACCCTGCTACCGCAGCAGCTGTCCTCGGAGCCGTTGCGATCTGTGCCATACTGGCCACTTGGGCCTACGCCGCGTGGGCGCTTGGCCGCAAGGAGATTGCTTAGCCCAGTTCGGGCCAAGCCTATGTCAGCTGGAGGTGTGAACGATTGCTCGCACGCATGATCGCCATGGAGATTCGGGCCAAGACCCGAACGATACTAGCTCAGACGCCGCTGATCCTCCTGGGGCCGGCGTACGCACTTCTTTGGGGGGCAGAGGAGGCTCTGAGCCTGTTCCCATCGTTGGTATGCTTGTCGATGTGGGAGTACATGCGCGTGACCGCATATGACGAAGACATATCGAAAGCGTGGCCGTTCCTGAGGTCGCTCCCCATCGAGCCTCGCCAGATAGTAAGCGTTCGCTATGTTGCGAGCATACTCGTCTTCGTCGCTTACGGCATTGTCGCCCTGGGCATCATCTTTGCTATGCCGGGCCTGCGCAGCGCCGTACATCCTGGTTCGCTGCTGGTCGCAGTCGGAATCTCACTGGGGGTTGGGTTGGTTCTGATCGGGCTATCTAGCTGGCTTTACTACCGCGGCGGCTACAGGGCCGTCTCAACGGCCGTTCTCCGCTCGGCCATCCCTCTCGTAGCCGTCGGCATTTTCCTGATATCCCCGCTCGGCAAGTCCGAAGCTGTAGTCGCTCTGTTCAGGAAAGCCGCGCAGGCCGGCAAATGGGTTCTTGCACACCCGATGCCGTCCATTGTGATATGCATCGCTGTTGCGTGCTGTATCGTTGCCCTGAGCTGGAACCGCTCTATTGCTTCATTCTCGCGAAAAGAGTTCTAGTGTACGCGACCGCTCTCTCCAGCGCCTCATCGGGCCGGACCCAGAAGTCGGGCATGTAGCCCCGACCATCGTAGTTGTATAAGTCTTCGCCAAAAGATATCAGGCTTCCGCATGACAGTTCAAGCTTGGAGTTGGGAAGCAGGCACACGCCTACATTTCCTGTGAGCATCGCTCCGTAGGTCTTTGTGCCCACAGACACCACGTTATCGAGTTGGCGCAGCAATCCGACGAAGCTTTCGCCGGCGGAGTAGACATATGAGTCGATCAGCACGACGAGGAGGGTATCGTTTCCCGCCCTGACACCGTCTTTAGCAGATACGCAACTCCAGCCGGGCCTATCCGGATCAGCCATGCCGGCGAGCCACTACTGTACATCTGCCGACCCGGCGGAATGTTCGACTGCGGGCAGCTCTGCCTCTAGCGAAGACGCTGTCTTCTCGAGCATCTTCGCAGCTGTGCTCGTCACTAGCTGAGTGTCAAAGCCAGCTGGATACAGATCCACGCCGGCGAACCGCCTTACCCACTCCACGGGGTACCAGTCGCTCCCACCCTCGTTCGACCTCAGGTCGAGGATGACAGCCGGCGCTTCCCCGAGCTCGGCTGCGTCACGGACTAATGCATAAAGCTCCGCTATGGTATCAGGCAGCGGCATCAGGAATCGGGTAAGCGCCACTGGAATGCCTTCCACATGCTTGAGCTGGTAGACCGGCCCCTCGATGATAGCGGAATCAACCACGTTAAGCCACACGAACCCGGAAGAGCCGTCACTCCACTCTAGCTTGACGCATATGTCTCTGTCGGCATCGCTTAGCGTGCCGAGGCAGTAGAGAACCTCTCCATCACTGCCTAAGGACATCTTCATCCAGCGTGACGGATCCTCGCCCTCCACGGCAGCTACCCATAGGTCGGGCGTCTGGCGCACGTAAAACCTGCCTTCGCGCTCGTCGAACTCCATGTCAAACCTTGCGAAGAACCTGTATCTTCGGCATGTCGACTTGCGCGCGATAGAGAAATGACCGTCCTGGACAAATCCAAGCCTCCGTTGAAGAATCGCGGCGAACTGGCTGGATGTTAGGTTCTTTCCGCGGAAATCGTCAATCTCCGTAAGGATGTCCTGCCTAGCCTCAAGGAAGGCCCTATCCCCGCCGAAGAACTGGTACCCGGCGTATCCGTACTTCAGCACCGCAAATAGGAAGCCAACATCGCTTTGCGCATCGTCCTTCGAGATGAACCACGGCATACTCTCACGGCCTGGAGGGCTGTAGACCAGTGTCGACGCATCTGGTTCATCCCAGAAGCTGTCGTACCTGTACAGCAGCCGTTCAAACTCCTCGCGCGCTTCGGGTTTCAGGATGCCGGGGACGCCGGATTCCGCAGCGAGCACACCTCGCGGCACGACTGGCATCAGCACACACCCGCAGATCACGGCTACTGCCAAAACAGCGCGGGCCCTAGGGATCATCATACACCTCGCCTCCGGTCAGTTCCGCGGTGTCCCCCATCGCCGGCTCATGTCACGGGAGTGAGTCGGAACAATCACCTTAGGCCCCCTACTTACCAGCCACTACGAAAACCCTTGTCTTTGCTTCCGGCTCTTCGGTCAACGCCTGTGGATCGGCGCCATCGGCGAACGCCACACTCGCAAAACCTGTGGCCCTCAGCGCATGCTCAACCTGTTTGAGATCGAATGCGGTCTCGGGCACGAGCTCCTCAAACCTATCGTACCGGCCGTCTTGTGATCTCACGAACCCCGACAGCTTGGTGAAGGCTCGTCTACTCGCCGCATCATACACCGACCTGCTGACGATCATGGCTTCCTCGTCGTCCTGAACCGAGATGCCGTTCCATCGCGTCCTGAATGCCAGTTCCGTATTGAGGTCGAACAGGAACCACCCATCGTCTGCGAGAGCAGCATGAACACAGCCGAAGCATGCCGCGAGAGCGTCCATGCCCGAGAGGTGGTTAAGGGCATCATATGTCGACACCGCAAAGCCGAATCCGCGTCCCACATCGAAATCCGCGGCATCGGCCTGAACGAAGCGCACAGTTCCCGCCTCCACCCATTGCGCAGCGTTCGCCCCCGCATGGGCGAGCATGTAGGGCGAACTGTCGATGCCCACTACGCTGAACCCGCGTTCGAGGAAGTACACAGCGAGCTGACCGGTACCGCAACACACGTCCAGCATAGATCGGTTGCAGTGCCCCAGGGATGTCGAATCATAGAACGCCTCTATCTTCGGCGCCGCCCGCTCCGAAAACCATGCCCAGCGCCGGTTGTACAACTCTGCAAACACTCGTCCGTAGGTTGCTCCATCCGACATCAGTGATTCCTCCTATCAGCCTGCACAGCCTGTATGTACTTGATGGCTCTCTCCAACGCCTCGTCAGGATGAACCCACAGGTCGGGCATGAGGCCGCGACCATCGGGGTTAACGAAGTCTTCGCATAGGGATATCTTGGTGCCGCACGACAGCCCGATTTTGGTGTTCGGGAGGATGAACAGACCCAGATTCCCTGCGAGCATCGACCCGCAAGTGTTTGTTCCGACAACCACCACGTTCTCAAGCTGCTGGACATACCTCACAAAGTCCTCTCCAGCTGAAGCCGCGCAAGAGTCGATCAGCACGACCAGGAGTGTGTCGTTCTCGGCCCTTACGCCGCAGGTGACAGATATCAGGCTCCAGCCGGGCCTGTCTGGATCAGCCCCAGCAGCTTGCCATGATCGAACACTAACCGGTCCCGAGGAAGTACCGGCGGGGAACAGGTCTGATCCCGCGGACGACAAGCAGTTCTCGAACAGCCTCGCGGCTGTGCTTGTCACCAGCTGAGCGTGGAGACCGGCCGGGCACACATTAGCCCCCGAGAATGCCCGTACCCACCCCAGGGCGTACGAGCTGTTTCCACCCATATGCGACCTCAGGTCGAGGATGACGGCAGGAGCCTTCCCGAGCTTCCTCGCATCGCGCGTCAGCCTCTCAAGCTCCGACATGGTATCAGGCCGCGGCGTCAGGCTACGATTCACGGCAACCGGAACACCGTCTACATGCCTCAGCTCGTACACGGGCCCACGCACACGGGCCGAATCAACCAGTTCGAGCTGAACAGATTCAGAAGAGCCATCGCTCCACTCCAGCTTGACGCATATGTCCACATCGGAATCGCTCACAGCGCCAAGGCAGTAGAAGACCTCTCCATCGCAATCTATCGATGGTTTCATCCAGCGTGATGGATCTTCGCCCTCCACGGCAGTCGCCCATCGGTCAGGCGCATGGCGCTGGCGGAACCTGCCGCCGCATTCATCGAACTCCATGTCGAACCTTGCGAAGAACCTGTACCTGCGGCACATCCTTTTGTCGCCGATGGAAAAGTGACCGTCCTGTATGAAACCGAGCTGTCGCTGAAGCAATTCGGCAAACTGACCGGGATTCACATCTTCGCCAGGGAAACCATCGAGCTCTGCAAGGATGCCCTGCTTAGCCGCAAGGAACGCGTCATCGCCACCGAAGAACTGATACGCCCCGTATCCGTAGTTCAGCACTCTGAAGAGGAAGTCCACATCCTGCCGGGCTTCGTCTTTCGGAATAAGCGAAGGCGCGCATCCTATGTCCCATCTACTGAAAGACAAAGATTCGGGTTGCGGCTCATCCCGGAAATCGCTGTATCTGTATAGCAGCCGTTCGAACTGTGCACGCGCCTCGGGCTTCGCTGCACCGAACCTGTGGAAATGTGCGACACGAACTGCGTCCGGCAGAATCGACACCAGTGCGCACGTGAGGACCAGCGTTACAGCGAAAGCCGCACCGGTCTTTCGGGTCATCTCACAACCACCCTCTTCTACAACAGCAATCTCAGCGGTCAGCTCAGCGCGGGAAGTCATTCGCCAACGCCTCCCATATTCCCTCTCCGCTGCCGGTTCAGCGACATTTGCTCACTGCACTCTCGATATGCGGCTTACGCGTGGCAGGCCGGATCAATCGGCGCAGATCCGCGCTTCAGCTAATCCCATTCCAGAACGCCGCTCGCGCGCTCCCGAGGCACCAGTCCGGCCAGGGCCCAACATGTGGCGATGACGACGAGGCATACCATACTCGACATAATGAACAAACGCCCATGGTGTTGGGTGCCCAGCAGCCTATACCATACTGAAGACAAGACGAGGGGAGACATTGAGAGAAGGACAGCTACAAACCACGCATGCGTGAATAGCATGACAATGATGCCCACTACTCCGAAGGACGCCAGTGAGACCAGAGGCGCAACCACTAGGCTGGCAATGGTCCATTTCGGTGTGGGCAAGCTCAGACCGCGCCCGATTGCCGATGTCCCGCCGACGTACAGGCCAAGGGCCGCGAGAACGACTACATATGTCACAGCGAACACCGCCGACACCTTGGCCGCCCACACGGCCCTGGGAGTCACTCCCGAGCACAGGATCGGGATCATGGTCCTTCGGGTCTTTTCGCGAGTCATAAGGTTCGATACGATGGAGACGCCGGCGAACGTCATGATCCAGAACGCGAGCAACGGCATCTGCGCATTGGTTGCTGCGTTGAGTGCAGCTCTGTACGCGGTGGCCTCTGCGCCCTGCATATGGAGCGGACGAGGCCGAGTCATCACGGGAATCAGTGCAAATCCTGAAGCGCCCAGGACGCTCATGGCGATGTGCAGTCCGCCTGTGCGAAGGGTTTCCATGATGTCCTTGCGCACCAGCGCCCAGAATGGGCCGGTGTTCATCCCTGATTCGCCTCCTCTTCCTCCTCGACGGCTGAAAGGAACACGTCCTCGAGCGTGTTCCCCATCTCCCGGACCTCGCGGAACTCAACGGATCCCAGGGCCAGCCTGCGCAGGACTTCACTGGACCCGACGCCCCGAGCCATCGCCACCTGGACTGTGTCCTCCGCAATCCATGAGTATTCCGCGACACCCTCGATCGAGGCCAGAACCCC
Source organism: uncultured Clostridia bacterium (assembly GCA_964471415.1). Taxonomy (GTDB): domain Bacteria; phylum Bacillota; class DTU025; order DTU025; family DTU025; genus UBA5389. Next base: position 13,211 of record CAYYHF010000012.1, read on the forward strand.
GTCTACAGAGGCGCGGCCCTGCCCCCGAGCAAGCGTGATACGGATGAACGACACATCCCTGGACTGCCGTAGGCTCGACACGGTGTCGTATGCCACGAGCCTCCCCTTACTGAGAATCGCCACCTTAGGGCAGAGTTCCTCGACATCGACAAGGCTATGAGACGAGAGCAGAACCGTCACGCTCTGGTTCTGAGTGAGGTGCTTGATGAGATCCTTGGTGGCCCTGCGCGACTCGGGGTCAAGACCGGAAACGGGTTCGTCCATTATGAGCAGTCTGGGGTGGTGCATCAAAGACCTGGCGATGGCAAGACGCTGTTTCATCCCCTTGGAATACGCGGCCACTCGGTCGTGTCGACGATTCCAGAGACCCGCCGTCCTCAGCAGTTCACTAGCTCTTTGGCTCGCAGCCTCGCGTGACAAGCCAAACAGCTCGCCAAAGAAGAGCAGGTTCTGGAGCGCTGTAAGGCCCTCATACAGGCCATGTACATCCAGCACCACACCCACCGCGCTTCCGACTCTGGAAAACTCGTAGGTCGCATCTGCCCCCAGTACAAGCGCCTTCCCGTTTGACGGCCTCAGTATCCCCAGAAGCAGCATGATGAGCGTGGTCTTGCCGGCGCCATTGGGCCCGATCAGCCCGACCAACTCGCCTGTGGGGACAGTCAACGATACATCGGCTAAGGCCTCGATGCGTCCGAACCGCCTTCCAAGGCCAATCGTTTCGATAGCGTATTCGGCCATAGTCAAACCATCTCCCGTCCGCGTAATGGGAGGCTCTCCGGCTGGCTCAATCCTCTCATATATGGGGTGTATCCACAACACGCCATCCTCGTGATCTTCGGATGTTCTTCATATCGGCGGGCTAAGTAACCTCATGCGAAAGGAATGTGGCCAGGCGCATAGAACTCTGGTATTCCAAGACCTCTCTGGCCAGACCTGTCCATTCCATAGTACCCCATTGCTGCCGAGCAGGACTGGGCCCTGTCAAGCGCCTGGTTTCGCGGCTCTCGGCGCGACATGATGCGCAGCGGCGGCACTCCGCCCAAAAGGGCCATACACAGCGTACAAGTTGCGAAAGCGGGCTGAGCAGGGCTTTACGCGACCGTATGGAAAACCGCACGGCCTTTTCACTAGCCTGATGGAAAACCAGACGGTTCGGCACAGTCGGGCGAAATCGGGGGGCGTCTTGGGGATCGCACAGCCCTAGGGTGGCGGTTCGCCGCGGCCTGCTATCGAGGCGCTGTGCCCTTATGGCGGTTCTAGCTGCGCATTCGATAATCACTAATCGTCTGGAAAAGAGGAGCCCTACCGCCGGTTGCGTTCGGAGAAGCCTGTGTGTTCAGAACCGTTGGGTTTTCAGTACGGCCTCGCCGAAAGCCGTACGGAAAACCCACAGGTGATGGGTCGAGCTGGCAAAACCCATGGGAATTGCAGGTACGGCCCGCCTTTGCCAGATGAACTGCAGAGGTCGTGGTATTCGCGAAAGGACGTGAGAACCTGATGGGGTGACGGTCCGCGATGTCGTGTGCAAGTCCGCCATGACCCGTACCGGGATACCAGGGGCCGCGTACGCTCTCAACCCGTACACCGGATGCGCGCATGCCTGTGTGTACTGCTATGCGTCTTTCATGACAAGATTCTCCGGACACGCAGACCGTTGGGGCACATGGGTCGACGCAAGAGTGAACATCGCCGAGGTTCTGGAGAAGGAGATCCGACGTAAGTCGGCGCGCAGGCGCAAGTCAGAGAAGCTCATCCAACCGTCCCTCGCTGGCCTCGGCGAATCGGCAAAGCCCGCTTCGCGCGAGTCGCGCCGATCACCCGGGCTGCCGGAGTCACCAGAGGAACCCGCCGTGCCCGATTCGCTCGATTCCGCCGGCCGCCCCACTGTCCTGCTTTCCAGCGTCACGGACCCGTACCAGCCGGTCGAAGCTTCTCTCTGCCTGACGCACGCGTGCCTTAAAGCGCTCGCCAACGCTGCTGACCCCCTCGCGCCCGAGGTATCTATTCTGACCAAATCGGCGCTGGTAGCCAGGGATATCCCCATCCTTCGGGATCTGCCAGGCAGCGAAGTGGGCATGACCATCACAACACTGGACGATGCCTTGGCGCGGCAGATCGAACCAGGCGCGTCCGCACCCAGCGCCAGGCTGAAGGCCTTGGAGCAGCTGGCAAGCCAGTCAATCAAGACCTGGGTCTTCATATCCCCTGTCCTGCCCCATTACGGCGACTCGCCGGCTGCACTCGCCGCCTTGATGAAGCGCGCCGCAGAAGCCGGGGCATCCAGAATCGGCGTTGACCGACTGAACCTGTATCCAGCAGCGGTAGCGGGATTGGCCAGAGCATTGTGCCCGGAAGCCGTACAAGCGCTCCAGGCATACAAGTCCTCGCCCCAGGACTACCTAGCCCGTCTGCGAAGCGCAGCTCTCGAGGCCGCGGCGTCAGCTGACATAGCGATCCCGGTTCACGTGTTCTTTTGATGCAAACGCGCGTGGCGGTGATGAATGTCCGGCGAGTGCTCGACTGCGATCATGCCCGGATCCAGACACGCGTGAGCGTGTGTGCGGCACCCCAGGAATGACACCACGTCAGGGCGCCAACTGGAATCCAAGCCCCACTTCAGTGAAATGCTTGTCTTCGGTAAGGACACTCGTCACTTTGCACTCTTTCATGACTATCATGGAGGTTAAGTCGGTGAAAGAGATCCGAGCCTTGTCTTTGAGGCTGACGCGCAGATCCCAGGCTGCCGCGAAGCGTTCCGGAGTAATGCGCTCAATGCTGATGTACCCGCTGCCGGCTGCCGCGATGATTGCGCTCGTAAAGCGGGCGGCCTCGTCGAAGCTTTCCCTGCGAAAGATGAGAGTGATCGTCTCGTCAAGGACACAGTCGCTCGTATAGATACGCTCACCTGTGCAGCTGAGGTTTCTGTAGTATTCGGCTGCTTCTCTGTGTCGCGCGTCCTTCCGATGCCCAAGGGCAATCCAGCCCCACGTGTCTACAAAGACCGGCCCAGACAGCATGTTTCATCTCCTCTCCTCTTCGCTGTACAACGCCTTCTCGATCTCCTCAGCCGAAATCGGCTCTCCGGAAAGCAAGCCAAGGACATCAAGTATCGGATCTGCATCCGATGACCGCTGCTGGGCAGTCTCGCGCACAGAGCACGGCTGGGTCGCATCATCAGCCGGACAAGGGTACAACACTGCAGCATTCTGCAGGAATGCCTCCAGGTCTCTGCGCCTAACCCTGGCGACTCCCTTCGACAACTTGAGTATGGGGATTCTCGACTCCTTTGCCCACCGGTATATGGTTGGGCGGGCTACTCCAAGATAGTCGGCTGCCTCTTGCACCGACAGCCATTCCTTCTCGGGTTTCATGGCGGTGCCCCCTATGCGGAATGATTGCTGGCGGGTGTTTGTGCCGCTGGGGATGGACGTAAATGGGATCGCCAGCTCGCGCCCTCAAGCTGATACATCGTGTATCGTACTGTCACAGCCGTCATCGAGTGTGATCGGCTGCCGGCGCAGCACCCTGCCTGAATGGTTCATGGCATTGGCGCAGAGGATATGCTACCATATGGGTAAGCCTGGCTGGAAGGCAGGATCAGAAGAACGCGCGTTCGTATGTCGACGAGTACATCTGCAGGGAGAGGCATCGGCTTCAGGCGTGCGAAGAGAGGCGAACGCCGTCACTGACATCCCTGTCGACCTGGTCATGCTGGATGGCGCCAGTTCGTCTCTGGCGGAACGGATAGGCCTTGAGGGGGTGGTTCTGTATGAGAAAGGTGGACGCCAGGGTTGAGATTGACCGTGTGTGTATCGAATACGAGTCCTGGCGCTACGAGCGAATGCGCAGGGTCACGCGGCGGATTCGCGCGCTCGATGATATCACCCTCAGCATCAGACCGGGCGAGATAGTCGGAGTCAGAGGTCCTAACGGATCGGGCAAGTCCAGCCTGCTCCGAGCGATATGCGGGGTTCATACGCCGGTGAGCGGGGCTGTGCTGGTTTTCGGCAAGCCGCCCGACCTTTTCGACCCCGAGTTCAAGCGGAGAATCGCGTATTCCAGCTCACGCCGGACGTCCCTCCTCCCCGACCTGCCTCTAATCGACTCGTTCATCCTCCGCCGCGAGCTGTTCGCCATGCCCCGCGCGGACTGGGAAGGCCGCTTGCATGGCCTCGTTGACCGACTCAGCCTGGGCGCGCTCACGAATCGGCCCCCACGGGAGTTCTCGCAGGGCCAGCGTGCCCGGGCAGAGCTCGCCATCGCGCTGCTTCACGGGCCAAGCCTCATTCTGCTGGATGAAACCACGGAGGCCTTAGGTTTGGAGTACATGCCTAGGTTCCTGGCGCTGCTGGACGAGCTGAGCACGGACGGGGCAACTGTGTGCATGATCAGCCATCGCCCCGATGACCTCGAATGCGCCCACCGCATCGTAACCATCGACGGAGGGAGGGTCGTGGGAGATGAACGGGTTCGGGGCGAGGCCACAGGGGCTTGACAAAGCGGTCCCAATCAGGCTGCTGCACATAGCGGCGATTCTCGCGAAAGAACGCGCGACTCCGGTGTGGGACTTCGTGATGAGGACCCTGGGAGCAGCCGTCCTGCTGATTGCACAGTTCGCCTTTCTGCACGGCCTGGATCCGTCAGGCGATGCTCTTCGCTACCTGGCGCTCGCGCGCACGGCGTTCGCCTTCTCCGGGGGGCAGCATCTCGAGCGGTTCCTGATAGACGGCTACATGAGCGGCTCGCTCATGATGGACGTGATCACGCCCATCAACCCCCTGGCGTTCATCATGGCCCGGTCATTCGCCGGCATGCTGGTGTCGGCCGCCGCAACCCTCCCCGGTGTGCTCGTGGCCGCCCTTCTGCTCGGAGGCATGCCCAGGGTGTCGTTGCAGGGCGCAGCGCTCTACGCCATGTCGCTCATCTTCGTCTGGCTGGCGTCGACAGGGATCGCGCTCATCTCATCCGCGATTGGGGTGGCGCTCAAGCAGGGCGAAGCAGCCGTTCAGCTGAGGGTGTTCATCGCGCAGCTGGCATCGGGGGCCCTGATCCCAGTCTATCTGTATCCCGATTGGGTTCAGCGGGTGATACGCATCTTTCCCTTTGTTCATCTTGCCGATACTTCAGTGGCCATTGCCCTGGGAGCGAGTGTGAGCAGCATGTATCCTCAGATCATCTGGAGCGCGGCCCTGCTCGGAATCGGGATCGCGCTGTGGAGGAGGCGCCTCGCGCGCCTGGAAGTATATGGCGGGTAATGCGAGAGCAGCTCTAGCCCTGATGCGTGTGGCATTCCGCCGAAACAGACTGTCGGCGGCCGGATTCTGGATATGGCTTGTGTCGGTAGGACTATACCAGCTACTCGGGTTGGCCTTTGTTTGGGTCGCCTCGTCCAGGCTCAGCGCGGGCTCCGAGCGGTTGGCCACATACATCTATGGCGTTTTCCAGGGGGCATCAGGCCTTGCCTACGCCTTCGGCGCCTGGACGGTGTTTTTCGCATCCCGCTACGTCCGCAGGGGCGAGCTTGACGCGTTGCTCCTGCTGGCCCCCGACCCCCGCGTGTCGCTGCCCTTCGCCAACTTCGAGCCCGTGGAGCTGGTGGGAGCCCTCTCAGGCTACGCCATCGCGCTTATTGGGTTGCGCGCTGGAGCGAGGCTCACCGTGTTCAATGCGGCCATCACCGTGGCGGGCATCGCCTGCGGAGGCATCGCAACATACAGCCTGTTCATGGCGGCCGCGACCCTGTCGCTGTATGCTAAGCAGTCGTCGGCTGCGATAAGCTTCGCCATGGATCTCGTGTTGTTCGGCCAGTATCCCATGAACTTGTATCCCAGCGCCATGAGGACACTCTTCACATGGGTCATCCCCATCGTGCTGATCGCCAACGCCCCGGCCCGCCTGATCGATGCAGGCCCGGGCCTGCTTGCCGCCGTACTCTCCGCAGCGGCGCTCGCCCTTGCGGGAGCAAATTCCCTGTTCAAGCACGCACTCGGCAGGTTCATCAGGCACTGGTGAGCTATCGGTCGTGGAGACGCATCTCGGGCAGGCAGACGAAACCCTGCTCAGCGAAGTGGACATCAAACGTGAAGGCCCTCATGATCCCCAGTCGCCTCATAATGACGAAACTGGTGCAATCGACGAGGCTCAGGCTCCGGCGATTCGCGGTTAGGAGAGCGGTCTCTGCCGAATCGTGCGCGGTGCGGTCAACCCATTCGACGTCCATCATCGGACAGATGCACTCCCGGAACGCCCGCAGGGCCTCCATTCCGAGTCGCCTCTGAACAAGGGACGCGGCCTCAACCGCAATGTAATTGCTGCATACAAGGGGCGTGTCGTCGCGGAGTAGCCCTTCCCACACGGCCCATGTCGCTTCATGATTGATGTCATTCGAACTGAGTAGGGCGAAGAGCGCCGAAGTATCGACGAAAACGCTCATCATAGGAAGTCCTCCGCCAGGTACTTGTCGTGATTCACCGATATGTCAGTCTCAGCAGACCTGAACTTCCCCGCAATCGAGAGAGCCCGCCGAACGCGCTCCTCACGACTGATACTGCCCCGACCGGCCAGAACCATGTCGGCGCCGCGCCTAATCAGCTCCGCAACCGACACCCCCTCCGCGCTGGCCATTGCCCGCAAGCCCTCGATCTGCTCCTCTGTGAGCTGCACCTGCATACGGATCATGAGCATCCCCCTTCAGTGAACATCTGTTCCTGTGGTATCATGATATCACATACTGATGTCTCTGAACACGGCTCGCCAGCTGCATTGCACACCGCGCTGACGCAGTCGGGCTGCGTGGTATAATCGTCTCGAAGACCAGCGGCCGAGAGGAGGCAGAGCGCAATGGACTCGCACGGTTTCGACCAGTATCTTGAGCACGAAGATCGGATCGTTGCCCAGCGGGAGAAGGATCTCGCCGCGCACAAGGAGCGTCTCGCCCGGCAGGCCGCTCGGCTCACCGAGGTCCTGAGCGCCCTCGGGGCAAGGCGCGTCTGGGTCTTCGGCTCTTTTGCGCGAGGCCGTGTACGCTCTGATTCGGACCTGGACATGGCTGTGGAAGGCTTGCCATACTCACAGGATCAGCTACTGGGAA
>CAYYHF010000013.1:0-19930 GCA_964471415.1 uncultured Clostridia bacterium
TTGATGCATAATCGGGCGTATAGCCGCATAAACCCGGACGGCCGGAGAATCGAAGGGCTGCAGCAGCAGTTGGTAGGATTCTGAGGTCGATAAAATGGGCATACCCGCCATTGTATGCCTGGTTATGTTGGGCCGAATGTAAGAAAATTTCAACATAGCTCGTCCCCGTTCGTTCGATGGGTCTATGCACCCGATTATACGTCAACCATTGTCGTGAAACGCGACAGATAGGCGAAAACCCGCTCCTAAACCCGACAGATAGCTGTTCCCGCATCGCCTGCTTTTGGGGGAAGGGACTTTGACGCGGGCCTGTGGGAACTACCGGGAGAGATTCCACTCCTCGCTTTGATACTTGGCGGTCAACTCCGATGCCAAGTCCATCTCGGCCTGGGTCAACTGCCCGGGCTGGGCGCATCTCATCACTTCTGAGGTGAACCCTGCTGTGAGGGCATCGGCCAACCTGGAAAGGAGCGCCTGCGAGGAGATGGTTGCGGGGAACCCCTGGATGAACTCGCCCACTGTGGCTACGCGGGTCGACAGCTCCAAGCCGGATCCCGGCGGCAGGCCCATGACGGCCTCTGCCGCGGCGAAGTCTGAAGATATGAGGACGGAGCCATGTTGCAGAAAGGTGGAACCCCGCCTAACCTGGGCGGATCCGACGATCTTGCGTCCCTGCGCCAGTAGTTCGTAGGCTGATGGAGAATCGAAGCAGGCCGCGGAGTGGCCGCTGTTGTTATCGCCGTTGCTATCACCGCTGCTGTTACCGCTGCCATTGCGGTCGTGACCGCCTTCACGGTCGTGACCGCCTTCGCCCTCTCGATGGGCACTTCTGCGAATCCGGCCCGCATCGCGCGGCGCGAGTTCCACGGGAATCCCTATCTGAGCTAGGCCGGCCGCGAGCCCGCGGCTTAGGGTTAGGTAGGTAGCGAGCACGCTGGCGCCTGCGCCTGCGCTTACGTTGGCCAGTTCGTCGGTGGATGCAATCACGGCGTATGTGAGTTCATCGTCGTGCAGCACTGCGCGTCCTCCCGTTGGACGCCGCACGAAGTCGTAGCCGAGTGCGGTGAGGGCGTCGAAGTTGACTGAGCGGGCAGCGCGCTGGAACCGGCCGATGGAGAGGCACGCAGGCTGCCACGTGTATAGGCGGAGCGTTGGGGGCGATTGTCCCTCGCGAACGGCCTCGAGTATTGCCTCGTCTATAGCCATGTTTGTGCCGCCATCGGCAGGAGGCGAGTTGATGATTCTCCATGCAGCGCGTCCTTGAGTCATCGAGCGGGTCTCCCCTCTACATCGGTCAGTTCAATGCCGGCCAGCGCCAAATCGGCTGCTGCCTCGGCCTCCTCCAGGGTGAGCGGACGGGGGTAGTTGTAGGGAGTCTGTCCAGGACGCTCGTTGTAGCAGGGCCGATTGCATCCGGGGCATCCGGAGGTGCGGAATGGTTCGCCGGATGCGGCCGCCGCCTTAATCTGCAGTCGAGGAAGCGCTATGCCGACGAGGCGACCAGACCAGAACCGGAAATCCGGCATTTCCGCCGCAGACCTGGTAATCCCGGCGAACTCGGGTATCCATGCGGACTCTGTGGACTCAATGGGCTTTGTGGACTCAGTGGGCTTTGTGGACTCAGTGGGCTTTGCAGACCCTGCGGCCTCTCCGGACCTGCAGGATGAGTCGGGCCGCTTGTGGAGTGCATGTTTCAGCAGGTAGCAACAGAGTTGGACCCGGCGGTATGAGTCGAGGTCGGGGGGTCGCTTTCGGGCCAGGCGAGTGCCTGGGAGCGGGGTGAAGGCGAACAGGCCTACGGTCACGCCCTGCTGATACATGGAAGCCGCCAGCGAGATGATCTCCTCCTCGGTTTCGCCCAAGCCTGCTATGAGATGGGTGCTGACTCGACCGGGAAAGCCGGATGCGCATTCGCCCACAAGATCCAGTGCTCGCTGCATGTCGTGCCCTTTGATTTCGCGGTAGAGCTGCCGGTTGCAGGCATCGATGGGAAGCGCTACGCGGTCGGCGCCCGCTTCCATCAGCGCCGACACCTGGCGGCTCTCGGCCGTGGCCGAATAAGACACGCTTACAGGCACGCCTGGCCCAACGGCCTCCCTGAGCAGCTTCACGGCAGCCAGCGACTCGGCGAACGCTCCCGGCGCGCCTACCACCTGTGCGCAGGCTCTTTGCACTCTGCCCGCGCGCGCCGCAGCGGAAAGGGCCCGGGCCAGGTCTCGGGCTGGAAACTTGGGCCAGGTGACTCTGGATAACCTATCGCTCGACGCTGTGCTGCTGCGCGATTGGGCGCAGAAAGCGCAGTCGTTTGCGCATCGCTCTCCTACCATCACATATGCGCAGGACGGCTCGTCGAACGCCGCTATGGGCGAAAGTCCCAACACACTTGCGGTGCCCGCTGACACTCTGATCGTGCTCAACTCGTCTTGTTCCACGCCAAACTCGCTCCCCTGTTGCCGCCGATGCTCATCGGCCTTCTCCAACGTTCGCCAGCGCTGATGCTGCGAGAACCGCCGACTCCTCGGCGAGGCGTCGACGGTTCTCCACCATGTCTGCATGCCGCGGGGCAAGCATGATCCGCGCGGATGAATCGCGCCGGGACTCGCTGAGGGATGCTCAGCTAACCGGCTGTCGCCTACGATTCCTTGACGTAGCGCAGGATCGGCTTGCGCGCCGCCTGTGTCTCGTCTAGGCGACCCACTGGGGTATGATGCGGCGCATCGTGCAATACCTCAGGATGGGTCTGGGCTTCCTTCGCGATCCGGATCATCGCGTCGATGAACTCATCCAGCGTCTCCCTACTTTCCGTTTCGGTGGGCTCGATCATGAGCGCCTCGTCCACGATGAGCGGGAAGTAGATCGTGGGAGCGTGGAATCCGAAGTCCAGCAGGCGCTTGGCAATGTCCAGCGTACGCACTCCGTGCTCCCGCTTCTGCCGCGTTCCCGCCAGTACGCACTCATGTTTGCAGTGGCGGTCGAACGGGAGATCGTAGTACGGCTGTAGCTTGCGCATGATGTAATTGGCGGCGAGCACCGCGTGCTCGCTGGCGGCCTTGAGGCCATCGGGCCCCATCGACCGGATGTAGGCCCAGGCCTTCACCACCACGCCGAAGTTCCCGTTGAACGAATGGACCCGTCCGATAGACTGCGGTCTATCGTAGTCCCACACATACATGCCTGTCTCTTCGTCCAGCTTGACCAGGGGTGCCGGCAGGAACGGCTCCAGAAATGACTTGACTCCTACAGGACCGGCCCCCGGCCCGCCGCCCCCGTGCGGTGTGGACAGGGTCTTGTGTACGTTGAGGTGCACAACGTCGAAGCCCATGTCGCCTGGGCGAGACTTGCCCATTATCGCGTTGGCGTTGGCGCCATCGTAGTAGAGCAGCGCGCCGCACCCATGGACCAGCGCTGCGATTTCGCGCACATGCTCTTCGAACAGGCCCAGCGTGTTGGGGTTGGTAAGCATGAGGGCCGCTGTTTCTGGTCCTACCTTGGACCTGAGATCGTCCACGTCCACATTGCCTCGCTCGTCCGACTTGACCACAACGATCTCCATTCCGGCCCCGGCGGCGCTGGCAGGGTTGGTGCCGTGGGCGGAGTCGGGCACGAGCACGCGTGTGCGGTGTTCGCCCTTGGATTCATGATACGCGCGGATTATGAAAAGGCCGGTGATCTCTCCGTGGGCTCCGGCTGCAGGCTGGAAGGTGAAACGGCTCATCCCGCACAGCTCAGAGAGGTATCTGTCCATGGAGTGGTAAAGCTCCATTGCTCCTTGTACAGTCGCCTCGTCTTGGTCTGGGTGGATCAGCGCAAATCCCGGCATGCGCGCGGCATCCTCGTTGACTTTGGGATTGTACTTCATGGTGCATGAGCCCAGTGGGTAGAAGCCAATGTCGACAGCGTGGTTGAGCTGCGACAAGTTGACGAAATGCCTGACTACGTCGACCTCGCTCACTTCGGGCAGGTCCAGACGATCGTGCCTCAGCGCCTGCTTGGGGAAGAGCGATCCTAGATCGGGAGTGGGCACCTGCGGGTCCGGAAGGCTGACCGCGGTCCGCCCTGGCGATGAAAGCTCGAAAATAAGCGGCTGCGGGCCTCTCATGCTAGCACCTCCAGTTCCCGAATGAGTATGTCGAGCTCTTCGCGTGTGCGTTGCTCAGTGACTGCCCACAGTGTACATCCTGGAAGCTCCGGATAGTCCGGCTCGATTGACTTGCCGCCGATTATCCCGGCCGCCAGAAGTTCCTTGTTCATGTCGTCGCTGGGCATTGAAGAACGCACGACGAACTCGTTGAAGAACGGCCCGGAAAGCGGAAGCTCGAATCCGGCGATGGACTCGATCCGATCACGGAGGTAGTGGGCTCTGTATGTACAGATTTCCGCGACCTTCCGCATGCCCATCGGCCCCATCAGGCTCATGTATATCGTGGAAGCCAGTGCGCACAAGGCCTCGTTGGAGCAGATGTTGCTAGTAGCGCTCTCGCGTCGGATATGCTGTTCGCGCGCCTGAAGAGTGAGCACGAACCCGCGCCGCCCGGCGGCATCGATGGTCTGGCCCACCAGTCTCCCCGGCATCTTGCGCATGAGCTTGCCCGTGGTTGCGAAGAAACCCAGGAGCGGTCCGCCGAAGCTCATCGGTATCCCCATGGGCTGCCCTTCTCCCACGGCGATATCGGCGCCGTAGGATCCGGGAGGCGCCAGGACGCCCAGGGAGATCGGGTTCACCACTGCCACAAGAAGCCCGCGCACCGCGTGAATGGCCGCGCCCAGTTGCTCCATGTCTTCCACGATGCCGAAGTAGTTGGGTGATTGGACTATGAGGCACGCCGCGTCTTCGGCGATGGAAGCCGGCACTTGCGAAACCAGGGTAACGCCGCGGCGCTTGCAGAAGTCGACTTCTACCACTTCCAACCCGCGCGGAGCGGCGTAGGTCTGCAGAACCTGCCGGTACCTGGGGTTGACCGCCTTCGATACCAGCACCTTGCTGCGCCGGGTTGAGGCGCACGCCATGACGGCCGCCTCGGCAGTGCCGGTGCCGGCATCATACATGGACGCATTGGATACCTCCATCCCGGTGAGCTCTGAGATCATGGTCTGGTACTCAAAAATCGCCTGAAGTGTGCCTTGGCTCACTTCGGCCTGATAGGGGGTGTAGGCTGTATAGAACTCGCTACGGCAGAGAATGTGATTGATCATGCTTGGAATGTAGTGGTCGTAGATCCCAGCCCCCAGGTAGCATGCGTATTCGTCGGCATTGGCGCACTCTGACGAAAGGCGCGCAAGCTCCGACCTGAGCTCGGATTCAGTGAGGGCCGCCGGTATGGTCAGCGGTCGCGTCAGTCGGAACTCCTCGGGGACATCGGCGAACAGGTCATCGATGCTCTTTGCGCCTACCGTCTCCAGCATCGCCTGAACATCCGCCCGAGTATTGGGAATGAATCTATGCGGCGAGCCCATCAGTGGCGGGCCTCCTTCACGAACTCGTCGTACTGCCCGCGATCCATGAGCGCGTCAAGCTCCGCAGGGTCGCTCATCTCCACCCGGGCGATCCAGGCTTCATCCATGGGACTCTCATTGAGCAGGCCGGCTTCTTCTTCAAGCGCCTCGTTCACCTCGACTACCTTGCCTGACACAGGGGCAAACACGTCAGATGCGGCCTTCACCGATTCCACCGCTGCAAGCCTCTCGCCTGCCTTGACTTCTTCGCCGGGAGCGGGGAGTTCCACGTAGACCAGATCGCCCAGTTCCTGCACTGCGAAGTCGGTGATGCCCACGGTGGCTATGTTCTTATTCACCTTTACCCATTCATGCTCGCGAGTGTACTTCACTATAGACACCTCGATCTACCCCTTCCTGTAAGATTTCTTGTAAAATGGAGTTTTGACTACTTGGGCCGGCACGGCTTTGCCCCTGATATCGATGGCGAGCTCCGTCCCAACCTCAGCGTATTCCGTGGATACTAGGGCCATTGCCAGGCCGCGCCCGAATGTCGGCGAGAACATCCCGGACGTGACGCGGCCTACCTCGTGTCCCGCAGCCAGCACCGGGTAGCCTTCGCGCGGAACGCCGCGCCCCGTAAGCTCCAGGCCGACCACGCGGGAGGTCAATCCTTGCTGCTTTGCGGCCATGAGCGCCTCGCGTCCGATGAAATCAGGCTTGTCGAGCTTGATGAAGAAGCCCAGATTGCCCTGGAGAGGCGAAATGGCTTGGGAGATCTCATGTCCGTACAGAGGCAAGGCCACCTCAAAACGGAGCGAGTCACGGGCACCTAGTCCCGCCGGGATCAGCCCATCGTGCTTGCCCGACTCTAGGAGCGTATCCCAGATGTGGCGGGCATCGCCCGGCTTGCAGTAAATCTCGAAACCGTCTTCGCCGGTGTATCCGGTTCGCGATATCAGGCATTTCCGACCGGCTATGGTAGCTTCGGGCAGGCACCAGAAGAACTTGACCGAACCCAGGTCGTCCGCGGCGTTCCTCTGCAGTATGGTCTGCGCCATTGGCCCCTGTATGGCTATCTGCGCCGTCTCGTCGGAGATATTCCTGACCGTCACATCATATCCTGATGCATTCTGTACGATCCAATCGTAGTCTTTGTCGGTGTTTGAGGCGTTGACCACTAACCAGTAGTCGCTTTCGGATACTCGGTAGACCATTATGTCGTCGACAACGCCGCCGTCTGGGTAGCACATGGGGCTGTAGATGATCTGCCGCATCTGTATCTTGGAACAGTCGTTGGTCACTAGGCGCTGTATGAATGGCAGGGCGTCCGGGCCGGTCAGGTGAATCTCGCCCATGTGAGACACATCGAACAACCCTGCTTTCTCCCTCACCGCCCGGTGTTCTTCGAGAATGCCGGAATACTGCACGGGAAGAGCCCAGCCGCCGAAGTCCACTATCCGCCCGCCTGCCTTCACGTGCGCATCATACAGTGGGGTTTTCTTCAGTTCCGACATCACGCCACCTCCTTGCTTTCGCAGAGAACATCCTGCTTCGTTTTTAATTCCTTGCGCCGCCGCGAAGTCCTTCTCGCTTTGGCAAAGGACGCTCATGTCGGTCGTGAACGGAATCCTCCCCTGCGCTTGCAGTCCGCACGCTCGTCGCAGACTGCAGACGCCCAACGGAGTCATCGCAACTTGCCGCGACTTTGACGGGGCTTCGCGCTTTGACCCGGTAGAGGGAGGAACCAACGCCCAATAGCCCGAATACAACGAGAGACTTGCACCTGCCATAGGCGGCCAGTAGCTAGGAGGATCAGTAGTATGCACGATATCGTGATAATCGGCGGAGGTCCCGGGGGTTATGTGTGCGCCATCAGAGCTGCCCAGAACGGCCTGTCGGTAGCGCTGGTAGAAAAAAGCCAGCTTGGAGGCACATGCCTCAATCGAGGCTGCATACCGACGAAGACTCTTGCCCACACAGCGGACGTGCTGGATGCGGCTCGCCGCGGCGCTGAACTGGGGCTCATCATCCCGGAGGCGAGGGTGGATTTCGCCCGTGTGATGTCCAGGAAGGACAGGGTGGTTGGGAGACTTCGAGGCGGTGTAGGCTTGCTGTTGAAAAGACGCAAGATCGATGTGGTGAGCGGCGTAGGCGCACTGGCCGGCTCGCGCGCGGTGGAGGTAACGGCATCGGACGGGTCGACCACCCGGCTGAAAGCGCGCAACATCGTGATCGCTACAGGGTCTGAGCCGATTGCCCCGAGGATGTTCGGGTACGATGGAGTCAACATGCTTACCAGCGAAGATGTCCTCAAGCTGAAGGAAATGCCGGAGAGTATGCTGATTGTGGGGGCCGGGGTCATCGGGTGCGAATTTGCCAGCATCTTCCGGACATTCGGCTGTGAGGTGACTCTGGTTGACATAATGCCCACCATACTGCCGATGGTGGACGAGGATGTAGCCGCCGTGGTGAGCGCAGCTTTCGCCAAACGCGGCATCAAGATACACACCGGGACAAAGATAACTGATGTGAGAGTCGCTGATGGTCGCGTCGAAGCCACTTGCGACAACGGGGAGACTCTCGCGGCGGAGAAGGGCGTTGTGTCGGTGGGGCGTCGCCCGAGTACAGGCGGAGTGGGCGCTTCGGACGTAGGGGTGGAGACGGGCAGTTCGGGCGAGATTGTGGTGGACTCGCAGATGCAGACTAATATCGCGGGGATCTGGGCCATCGGCGATGTCACCGGAAAATCGCAACTGGCTCACGTTGCGTCCGCGCAGGGCCTGGCGGCGGCAGCCAATGTATCCGGCTGCGAACACACCATGGACTACTACGCCGTTCCCAACTGCATATTCACGAACCCAGAGGTTGCCGCTGTGGGCGTGTCTGAGCGGAATGCGCGCGAAGCGGGCATAGACTATAAGGTGGGCAAGTTCCCCTTCCTGGCATCGGGCAAGGCGGTGGCCATGGGCGCAACGGAGGGATTCGTCAAGATCATAGCCGATGGCGCCGGACGCGTCATCGGAGGCCAGGTTGTGGGAGCGCATGCCTCCGATCTTATTGCCGAGATCGCTCTGGCCGTATCGCGCCGGCTCAAGTTGGAGGACATCGAACGCACCATCCATGCCCATCCAACTCTGGCCGAATCTACGGCGGAGGCGGCTGAGGCGGTAATGGGTCGGGCAATACACATTTGATGTCGCCTTTTCGTGGGCCGCTCCCTGTACCAACCAACATGTTTCGCGCGGGCCGCGTGGTAGAATCGTCCGAGGCATCAACGGAGTGTGCGAGGTAGCAAGCCCGCGAGGGCGGCGCCGCCACAGACCGGAGGGTGGCATGGATGATGACGGACGATGGCGTGGGCGTGTTCCAAAGACGGCGAAGGCCGCGCACACCACGCACTTTGGACGCCGCCTCGCGCGGCTCGCGCGGCTCAGAGCGCGCGCACAGTTCGCGCGGCCAACGCAGGCCGCGCTTGTTCCGTTTTGACCGGGCCTCAGAGCCCATTGCAATAGGCGCCGCAGGCTTTCTGGCAGGCATCGCCAGGCTGCTCGGCGCCTATTCCCCGTTTGGAATAGTAGCAGTGGGGGCCGCAGCGGCGCTCTGCGATGGCGATTCAGTTCGGGTCATGCCCGCCATTGCCGGGGCGCTCATCGGCAGCGCATTCGGAGGCGGTCCCGAAGCGGTGATGGCCCTGGCCATATCTTCCGCTCTTCTCTTATCGATCCCGGGAGGCGTTCGGAAATGGAGGCCATGGCCTGCGGGGGCTTGCGTGTTCGCGGCATCTGGCGTAGGAGCGGCGCTTGCGCAGTTACTTGCGGGTCAGGGTGCGCATCTGCCCGTAGTCGCCCTGTGCGAAGCGGCCGTTGCCGGCTCGGCAGCGGTCGTAATCGTTCCGGCGGCGCTGGCATGGCAAAGTCGCGAGGGCGACCGCCCGCGTCCGCCTTCGCGACTGGATGCGGCATCGCTTCTTCTTTGCGCCGGCATCGTGTGCATCGGGCTCACCCGGCTCTCGTTCATGGGCGTGTCTTTGGGGGCAGTTGCGGCCTTCTACCTATCTGCGTTGGCCGGCGCCATCGGAGGCCCCGGCGCCGGCGCCATAGCGGGAGGCGCAGTCGGGTTGGCCACGTCCGCAGTCGGCGGCGCCCAGGGGGCAATCGCAGGCGCGGTGGTGGCTGCGGGGGCCATGTCCGGGATCATGGGCAGGCGGAACAGAGTGTTTGCTGCGCCGGCAATACTTCTGTCGGCGATGTTCTTCGGGATTCAGATGGGCACGGGGGCTGAGTTGACTGGGTTTCTCATTGAGGCATCTGTGGCCGCGGTCGCTCTGATAGCCACGCCGACAAGGTTGGTGGGCGAAATAGTATGGAGGCTGCCGTGTGAGTCCGGTCCGGCGGGGCGCCGGGATGAGTGCCGCGCTCGCGTGCGCTATCTGGTGCAGGAGAGGCTTCTTTCCACCGCCGAAGTCTTCTGCGATCTGTCGCTGGCATATGGGGGCGCGCATTTCGGGCACGTTGACCTGGCGGAGTCGCAGGCGGAGGCGGCTGCGGCCGGGGCTGCGGCCGGGGCTGCGGCCGGGGCTGCGGCTTCCGCTGCGACTTCTGCTTCCGGCGG
This sequence comes from uncultured Clostridia bacterium, assembly GCA_964471415.1. Taxonomy (GTDB): domain Bacteria; phylum Bacillota; class DTU025; order DTU025; family DTU025; genus UBA5389. Next base: position 10,048 of record CAYYHF010000013.1, read on the forward strand.
CATTGGGGGCCATACGCGCAGTTGCGGGGAGGGCCTGGACCAAGGACCGCGCGATATCGCATCGGCAGTCGCGGCTGTGAGGGCCCAGGCCTGCTCGGGCTGCGCGTCCTACAACTCGTGTTGGAAGGAACTGCTCTTCCGCACGTATCGGGAGATCGTAGATGTGTTGGCGCTGGCTGAGCTGTTCGGGGAAGTTGATGCAGCGGGATTGCCCCAGGGGCTTGGGAGCTGGTGCTTGCGCCGCGGCGCGTTGGCCAAAGCGGCCGCGTGCGTGATCGGGCCGATGTCGGCTACATCGGCGGCGCAGTCTGCCGGAGAAGTGTCGCAGGTCTTGGTGACGCGAGAGTCCGCTCTGGCCATGCTGTCTCTGCAGGCGGCCGTTGCGGCTCGAGTCCTGACCGGTGCGGCGCTCGAATCGAGGTCGTCGATGGAGTCCGACGAGGAAACGGAGCGCGCCATCTGCGAACGCCTGAGGCGAGCCGGCATCGACGCCAAGTGCGTGAGCGTGTCGAGGGCTGGGCGCGGAGGGCTGAACGTGCAAGTGGTCCGGGCTTCGTGCGACCGTGCCTGCGACTACTCGGAGGCGGGCGAGTGCGATCATGCAGAGTGCATGCAGACCTTGGCTCCGGCCGTATCCGGAGTGGTAGGTCGCTCTATGTCGATCTGGGGCGCCAGGCCCTGCTTCAGCGCCTCGTCGAGCTCGCAATCTGCAGAGGGCGCAGAGGGGCATCGCCAGGAGATGTCGGCTGAGTGCAGTGTGCGTCTGTTGCCCGCGTGTAAGTACGCGCTGGAGACTGAGGCGCTCTCCGTCCCAAGGACTTGGGGGGCCAGGGAGACTGGGCCGGGCGTGGCGACTGAGGAAGGCGTGAGCGGAGACAGCTACAGGGTGGTCCGTCTGGGCGATGGCAGGATCGCAGTGCTGATTTCGGATGGGATGGGTGTGGGTGAGGCGGCGTCTGCCGAGAGCCAAGCCGCGGTGTCCAACCTGGCATGGCTGCTCAGGGAGGGTTTGGATACTGTCTTTGCGGTGGAGATCGTCAACGCGCTGATGTCGCTGCGCCCTGACTCCGATAGCTTCGCTACGCTGGACGCCGTGGTTATCGATTCTTACAGCGGCGATGCCGAAATGATTAAGGCGGGGGCGCCGCCCGCTTACATCAGGCGCGGCTCGCGCGTGACGGCTGTCGGAGCGCCGTCTGCGCCTCTGGGCGTGTCGATTCCTGCCCACACTGCTAGCTTCCATTACACCCTGGAAGAGGGCGACATCATCGTGCTGGCCACAGATGGAGTAACAGAAAGCAGAAGCGACCTGCCTGAGGTCGATACTGAGCTGGCGCGCGTCATCCGGCAAGCTCCGGGCGCGTGCTCGTCGAGCATGGCGCAGGCCGTGATGAACTGGGCCGGGGCGGGAACGTCCGCACGGGGCGGGGCTGGGCAGAGAGCGTCCAGGGATGACATGACAGTGTTTGTGGCCCGGCTGACTCTTCCTTGCGCGGAAGACGCGGGCGCGGTCCGAGATTGCCCTGAATCGTGCTGTCCCGGTTGAGTCATGGCTGCGGGAATTGCACCCGCTGGCGGCGGTATCGTGTGGTTTCGGCAGAGGACCTCGATGGGACGTTGTTGTCAGGCATGGCAGGGATAGAAGCGTGCGCTGTGGAAACGTCTATCTTGGAGGTTGAGGCCGATGAACCGCGATGGTCTGGCCAGGATTGCTCTGGAGACGATGGACAAGTATTCCATGCTCGAAACAGGTGACGGTGTGGTCGTGGGGGTCTCGGGCGGGCCTGATTCCGTTGCTCTCCTTCATTTTCTCAGGTCGATTGCTCCGCGCTACAGTCTCAAGCTTCACATAGCCCATGTGCACCACATGATTCGCGGGGCGGACGCGGACGGCGATGCGCTGTTTGTGGAGGAGTTGGCGCGGTCTTTTGGTATACCCTGTACTGTAGAGAAGGTGGACGTGCCGCAACTGGCGAGGGAGCTTGGGATCACTGTTGAAGATGCCGGGCGCGATGCGCGCTACGGCCTCTACCGCAGAATCTGCCTGGAGCGCGGATTCGCCAGAGCGGCAGTGGCCCACCACGCCGATGACCAGGCTGAGACGGTACTCATGCGCATACTTCGCGGCACCGGCCTACGTGGATTGGCCGGTATTCCGCCCCTGCGCGAGCTGGGCGATGAAGTGATGGTGATCAGGCCGCTTATTGAAGTGTCGCGGGCGCAGGTGGAAGAATACTGCATCCAGCATGGGCTTGCAACGCGCGCCGACCCGACTAATGTGGATACGCAATACTTCCGCAACAGGGTGCGCTGTGAACTCCTGCCGCTTTTGGAGCGCGATTACAACTCCCACATCCGTGCGGGCCTGGTCCGACTGGCGCGCTTGGCTGCTCAGGACGAGCACTACCTTGAGAGGCAGGCGCGCGAACTTCTGGATGCCGCCGTGACCGCTGCCGGTGCCCTTGGCCCAGGCGCAGGCCCAAGCCGCGCTGCTGCCGCCGATGCCGCTCGGCGCACACATGCGCATCAGGGCCGGGTCGAACTCGACCGCGAGACGATGCGGCGAGCCGCGGCGCCTGTAGCATCTCGCGCGTTTGCGCTAGCTTTCGAGATAGCGGCGGGGGAGAGGCGTGATCTCTACCAGACTCACTTAGATGCCCTGGTCGCTCTCACCGATGGCGGGAGTGTGGGAGATTCAATAGACTTACCCAAAGGCGTACAGGCTCGCCTTACGTACGATACAATAGTAACAGAACTTGTGGAGTCGGCTGACCGGGGCCGTGCCATGGTCGGGCCCATGCCATGCGGGCCGGATGATGCTGATACCCAGGTCTTTGTACCCGGAGTGAATCCTGTTGGGTGGGCCCAGGTCACAATCTTCGCGGCCGTTGGCCGCGGGCCCGCAGGCAATGGGGAAAGCGAAGCGGAGGACGCCCGGTCTCCGAGCCTTGCGAAGCTGGCTTGTATGGCCAACCGCGCACTGGCCGATTGCGGGTTTGGAGGGCTGTGTGTGGTCGCTTCAGGCATAGGCCGGGAGTGGGCGGTGTTCGACGCGGATCGGGTGGATCTGGATGCGCTGGTCATTCGGCCTTGGCGTGAAGGCGACAGGATATCGCTTTTCGGGATGGCGGGCTCCAAGAAGCTGTCCGATTTGTTTGTGGATGAGAAGGTGCCGCGCTCGCGGCGGGCGCGCCTTGCAGTGCTGGCCTCGGGCGCCGGCGATGGCGACGAGGCGCTATGGGTTGTAGGCGTGAGGGCGAGCGGAAGAGGAGCAGTGACGTTGTCTACGAGGCGTCTGGTCGTTTTGGCAGCGAATGCTGATGATTTTGCCGATGATGTATGAGGCGGATGACGCGGAAACTCACAGGCGTGGTGTTTCGTTTGTTGTAGAGAAGGCGCTATGCTATAATATGTTCACGCATTACACGGATTAGCTATTATTTGGAATCGCATTTGCAGCATGAACCTGGACTAGTCAGGGGAAGGAGGAAGGCGCATGTACGATGAAGTCCTGATACACGGGGCTTCTTGCGCCTACTTGCCGTGAACAATAGGTTGATGAAAAGCCTGGCTCTGTGGCTGTTGCTAGGCCTAATAGCAGTCTCTGTATCCAACTCGCTCTTCATGGGCAAGCCTCGCATCGACGAAATCTCCGCCAGCCAGTTTATGAAGGACTGGCAGGATCGGAAGGTTACGCAGCTTGAGATAGTCGGCGATAACGCAATCCGGGGTACTTTGGAAGATGGGCGGAAGTTCAAGCTGTACTATCCTGATGTGCAGGGCCTAGTTGAGGACGTCAGGAGCAACCCCGAACTCGCTTCCCGGGTCGAGATCAGCATGGTCCCTGAAAGCCAGGGTGCCTGGTGGATTGCTCTGATCCCCAATCTCATCTCGATAGTGTTGCTGTTCGCTGTCTTCTTCTTCATCATGAACCAGCTTCAGGGCGGGGGAAACAAGGCGATGCAGTTCGGGCGGAGCCGCGCCAAACTCCATTCCAGCGAGCGCGGACGCGTTACGTTCGAGGATGTTGCGGGAGTTGACGAGGTCAAAGAGGAACTCGTCGAGATTGTGGACTACCTGAAGCACCCCAAGCGCTATATCGAGCTCGGGGCCAGAATACCAAGGGGCATCCTGCTGGTAGGGCCTCCGGGAACCGGCAAGACTCTACTCGCCAAGGCCGTAGCGGGCGAGGCGGACGTGCCGTTCTTCAGCGTCAGCGGCTCGGATTTTGTGGAGATGTTTGTGGGAGTAGGCGCCAGCCGCGTGCGCGACATGTTCGACGAGGCAAAGAAGAACGCTCCGTGCATAGTGTTTATCGACGAGATCGATGCAGTCGGCCGGCAGAGAGGCGCCGGGCTAGGCGGCGGGCACGATGAGCGCGAGCAGACGCTGAACCAGCTGCTTTTCGAGATGGACGGATTCGATCCCAATTCCGGGATCATAATCCTTGCCGCGACTAACAGGCCTGATGTGCTCGATCCCGCGCTGCTTCGCGCGGGCAGGTTCGACCGGCACATAGTGGTGGATGCGCCCGACCAGCGCGGTCGGGAGGAGATTCTCAAGATTCATGCCAAGAACAAGCCGCTTGATTCCGATGTGGACCTCAAAGTGCTTTCCAAGCGGACTCCCGGATTCACCGGCGCCGACCTTGCCAACCTGCTCAACGAAGGCGCGCTACTGGCAGCTAGGGGCAACAAGAAGAGGGTAGCAATGGCTGAGCTGTCGGAGGCCATAGAACGGATAGTGGCGGGCCCGGCCAAAAAGGGCCGGATCATGGGCGAACGCGAGAAGAACCTGGTGGCCTACCATGAATCGGGCCACGCGCTCTTGGCTCACCTGCTGCCGGGCGCCGATCCAGTTGTCAAGGTATCGATAGTCGGAAGAGGGCGAGCCGGCGGCTATACTCTGATGATTCCGGAGGACGACAGGAGATACCGCTACGCCACCAAGTCTGAGATCATGAACGAGATCATAGTGGCCCTGGGCGGCCGGGTCGCGGAAGAACTGGTGCTCGGCGAGATCAGCACGGGCGCTGGGATCGACCTGGAGCGCGTGAGCAAGACGGCCCGCAAGATGGTCACTGAATACGGCATGAGCGAGCTCGGTCCGATGACGTTCGGGCGCAGCCAGGAGGAGCAGGTCTTCTTGGGGCGCGACATCTCCCGCGACCGCAACTACAGCGAAGAGGTGGCCGCTAAGATCGACGCGGAGGTTCACAAGATAGTGACCACCGCACATGACAAAGCGCGGGAGATACTGTCCGAGAACATCGATAAGCTGCACAAGTTGGCTGAGACTTTGATAGAACAGGAGACGATCGAGGGAGACGAACTCGAGAGCATTCTGGCTGAGACTGTCGATGCGGGCCAGGCCGATGCGCGGGATGCGCGGGCCGCAGCGACTCGGGGACCGGAATCGGGGTCGCCTGCTCCTACAGCTGGGGATGCCAGGGGCGCCTTGGCAGCCATCGAGGAGAGGTTGAAGTCGGGCGGAAAACGAGAGCCCAAACCGGAGGGGGCGCCGGCGTAGCGCTGACGGCGAAGGTTGGTTGCGAGGGCGTGCCGCTGGGCGTGGGCGATCTACGATCTGACACACCGGTCGCATCGGCGCATTGTACAGTGCGCCGGCGCGACCGGTTTTTGCATGAGCGAGGAGGAATAGATGTATGACGCACGCTGAAAAGCAGGCCGCCCTGATGTGGCGGGATGTGATGCCCATGAGCGACACTGTTGAGAACCGAATGATCGAATGCGTGAACGCTTTGGAAAAGCGGGGCTATGATGTGTCGGAGGCAAGGCGGTTGATCCCTGCCGGCTGGAGGGCGTACAATGCCGGCGATTACTGGGCCCTTCAGAAAGTAATCGCAATGATGTGGGAGGCTCTGCGGCAGGCCCCAAAGATGGCGAAGGACGACCACCTGCCGGATACTTGGGACGAACTCAAGGGAAGCTGGAGCGCCGTGGAGCCCAGCGAGATGCGCCCTGTGGATGCAGGGAATGAGGCCTATCGCGACAAAGTATATGGAGCCTGGTACGGCAAGTGCATAGGCTGCGCGCTGGGAGACCCATCGGCGGGATGGCCCAGCGCGAAAGTGCGGAGAGAGCGCGGCGCAGTGACAGACTACATACGCAAGCCGGACACCAAAAACGACGATATCAATTACCAACTTATAGTGTTGCACTGTATCGATGAGCACGGCCCTGGGTTTTCCAGCAGGGACTTGGGGTATGAATGGGTTGAGCACTTGGAGCTGGACAAGACCTATACCGCTGAGAGGCAGGCGCTTGAGAACTTGCACAGGGGGCTCATTCCGCCGTACTCAGCGCGCGAGAACAACCCCTTCAGCGACTGGATCGGGGCGCAGATGCGCGGCGAGGTGCATGGTCTCATCGCTCCCGGCAGACCTGAATTCGCTGCAGAGCTGGCCTATAGGGACGCCATCATCTCGCACGTCAAGGAAGGCGTTTACGGAGAGGTCTTCAACTCGGTCATGGTGAGCCTGGCCTTTGTCACAGACGACATCGGCGAGATCATCGACCGGGCGCTTGGGTACGTGCCGCGTGCCAGCCGGTTTTCATCTGTTGTCCGATCAACAGTGGCCAAGTGCAAAGAGCATGGCCGGTGGGAAGACGTGCTCGACTGGATCGATCAGGCCTACGGCGATTTGCACTGGATACACACTTTCCCGAATGCCGCGATCGTGGTGATGAGCTTGCTTTTGGGAGGCGGCGACTTCGACGAGAGCGTCTCCATCGCAGCCAGCTCCGGCTGGGACTGCGATTGCAGCACCGGGCAGGTGGGGGCCACCATCGGAGCGCTTGTGGGAGAGCGCGCTATCCCTGCGAGGTGGAAGGAGCCCATCGCAGGCCGTCTGGATACCGATGTCATCGGCTTTGCCAGCATTGAACTGAGCAAGCTCACTGACTGGACTTGCGATGTGGCGCGGAGGATCGCGCAGTCGTGATCCGCGCGGGCGCGGGCAGTATGCGCAGAGCATGGGACCATGGGGCGGAGCGAGGAAGGAAGGGACAGGCATGCATGTTAGTGTCGACGGGGCGAGTCTATCAATAGCCGATGTCGTGGCGGTGGCCAGAGGCGGCGCCTCGGTGTCGCTTGATCCCAATGCGCGGCGAAGGATAGACGTGGCCTCGGCCTACGTGGACACGCTCCTTGTGCGCGATCGGCCGGTCTACGGAGTGACGACCGGGTTCGGCAAGTTCGCCGATGTTGTTATCTCACCTCAGGACTCGGCCACCTTGCAGCGGAATCTGCTGCTCTCCCATGCGTCCGGCGTGGGGGAACTCTTGCCGGACGAGGTGGTCCGGGCGATACTGTTGCTTCGGGCGAATGCGCTGGCGTGCGGATACTCGGGCGCGCGGGCCGAGGTCGTCGATACTCTCATCGCCATGCTCAACCAGGGTGTCCATCCCGAGGTGCCATCGCAGGGTTCGGTGGGCTCAAGCGGCGATCTGGCGCCTCTTGCCCACACCATGCTGGTGGTTATAGGCGAGGGCACGGCGCGGTACAGAGGCGAAGTGCTTTCGGGCGCACAGGCGATGGCGCGGGCGGGAATTCCCGCGGTCACTTTGCGCGCCAAAGAGGGCCTGGCGCTGATAAACGGGACTCAGGTTATGACGGCAATAGGCTCGCTTGCGGTGCACGATGCGTCTGTTCTGGCGCGGACCGCCGACATTGCGGCTGCGATGACCACTGAGGCCCTGCGCGGGACAACGTCTGCCTTCGATCCGCGGGTGCATGCGGCGCGCCCCCATCCGGGGCAGGCGGCATCGGCTCGGAACATGCTTCGTGTGATGGAGGGGAGCGCTATCCGCGAATCGCACAGGGACTGCCATAGGGTGCAGGACGCCTATTCGCTCAGGTGCGCGCCGCAGGTGCACGGAGCGGCGCGCGATGCGATAGAGTATGCTCGGCAGGTTGTGGAGCGCGAGATGAACTCGGCCACCGACAACCCCCTCATTTTCCCCGCAGACGATGATGTGATCTCCGGGGGCAACTTCCATGGGGAGCCGGTGGCCATGGCCATGGACTTTCTGGGGATAGCCCTGTCCGAGCTGGCAAGCATCTCTGAACGCCGGACTGAGAGGATGGTCAATCCCCAGCTTTCAGAGTTGCCGCCGTTCTTGACTCGCCACGGTGGGCTGGATTCCGGTATGATGATTGCGCAATATACCGCGGCGGCGCTGGTCTCGGAAAACAAGATACTGGCATCGCCGGCTGTGGTGGACTCCATACCGACTTCGGGAAATCAGGAGGACCATGTGAGTATGGGCACGATCGCCGCGCGCAAGGCCAGGCGGATCGGGGCGAATGTCGCTAACGTGCTCGCGATTGAGATCATGTGCGCCGCGCAGGGTGTGGATTTCCTAGCTCCGCTAAGACCGGGGGCGGGCATTGCGGCGGTGCACAGGGCGGTCAGGGCAGAAGTGGCGCACCTTGATCACGACCGGGTGCTGGCGGCCGACATCGCTCGCATCTTGGAGCTGGTTCGGGACGGGACTCTGCTGCGCGCGGCGGAACAGGCCTCGGGTCCTCTGGAGTAGGCTGCGCGCGGATCGGTCTTGTGATATGCGACATATACGGCTGGAGGGATTAAAAGGATGTCAGGAGTCATAAGGGCTCCGCGCGGGACTGAGATCTCGTGCAAGGGGTGGCAGCAGGAAGCGGCGCTTCGAATGCTCATGAACAACCTCGACCCTGATGTGGCTGAGCGCCCAGACGAGCTTGTGGTCTATGGCGGCAGGGGGAAGGCCGCGCGCAACTGGGAGGCCTTTGACGGTATCGTGCAGGCGCTCAAAAGCCTCGAGGCCGACGAAACGCTGCTTGTTCAGTCGGGGAAGCCGGTCGCGGTGTTCAGGTCGCATGAAGATGCGCCGCGCGTTTTGATCTCCAACTCGATGCTGGTGCCGCACTGGGCGACCTGGGAGAAGTTCTGGGAGCTTGAGGCGATGGGGCTGACGATGTACGGGCAGATGACCGCGGGCAGCTGGATCTACATAGGTACGCAGGGAATCCTGCAGGGGACCTACGAGACCTTCGCCGCGGCGGCGCGAAAGCATTTTGGTGGCACCCTCAAAGGCAGGCTGGTTCTCACAGCGGGCCTCGGCGGAATGAGCGGCGCCCAGCCCCTGGCGGCAACGTTCAATGATGGAGTGATCATAGCGGTCGAGGTGGACAGGGCGAGGATCGAGCGGCGCATAGCCACGCGATACTGTGAGATGATGACCGACAGTATCGATGAAGCTATCGCCCTTGCGCGGGAGGCACAGGAGAAGGGGATACCAAGGTCCATTGCCCTGGTAGGCAATGCAGCCGAAACGCACCGGGAGTTCGTGCAACGCGGGGTCATACCGGATCTTGTGACAGACCAGACCTCCGCGCACGATCCGCTCAACGGTTACATACCTGCCGGGCTTACCCTGGAGCAGGCGGCCGAGCTGCGTCGGGCAGAGCCCGACGAATACGTGCGCAGGGCGAAAGCCTCCATGGCTACGCAGGTCAGGGCGATACTCGACATGACCGCGCAAGGCGCGGTGGCGTTCGACTACGGCAACAACCTGCGCCAAGCGGCGTTCGATGAGGGCGTAACCAACGCATTCGACTACCCGGGGTTCGTCCCCGCCTACGTGCGTCCGCTGTTCTGCGAGGGCAAGGGCCCGTTCAGGTGGGTGGCTCTGTCGGGCGACCCCAAGGATATCTGGGTCACGGACGAAGTCATACTGAAGGAATTCTCCTATGATAAGCACCTAGCGCGGTGGATAGAGATGGCCCACGACAAGGTAGCGTTTCAGGGACTTCCGTCCCGCATATGCTGGTTGGGTTACGGCGAGCGGGCCAGGTTCGGGCGGATCATCAACGACTTGGT
>CAYYHF010000014.1:0-19872 GCA_964471415.1 uncultured Clostridia bacterium
AGTATGCGCGGCGATTCGATCAAGGCTATGAACTACGCCAAGATGATGGGCGCCGACATCGCCATTGCGAGCAACGCGCATACTCAAGCACGGCTCTTGAGAGCATCCCATTTCAGGTTATGGCGGAATAGTTGTATACTATGGTTGATCAAGGACGTGGAGGGATCATTGGTGGCTGTGAAGATCTTGTCCGACAGTGCCTGCGATTTGCCCGACGAGATATTGAAAGAGTACGATATTGATATCCTGCCCATACTCGTCAGCAAAGGCGACACAGAGTATCTGGACAAAGTCACGCTAGACCCCAAGAAGATGTACGACGACATGAGAAAGGGAGAAGTCTACAAGACAGCTCAGATTCCGCCGTACGCATTTAGAGAGAAATTCGAGGACATGGCCAAACGCGATGAGAGGGCCATATACGTCTGTTTTTCCTCGGGATTGTCGGGGACATACGCCACTTCGCTGGTAGTCAGGGATTCCATCAGGGTCGACTACCCCAACTGGGACATCGACATAGTCGATTCCAGATCGGCGTCTGTGGGTTTTGGACTCTTGGTCTGCAAGGCTGCCGAGATGGCAAGGCGCGGGGCGTCAAGAGAAGACATCCTCAAGATGCTGGACTTCTACGTAACCCACATCGAGCACATAGTCACTGTGGACAACCTGGAATACCTATTCAGGGGAGGGAGAGTCTCTCGAGCTCAAGCCCTTGTAGGAGGACTACTGAACATCAGGCCCATACTGGACATACCGGCCGATGGTACTTTGAGACCCATTGAGAAGGTCAGGGGACGGAACAAGGTACTGAGCAGAATGATAGAGATAATGCAAGAACGCGGCGGACAGGCCGACTTGAAAAGCCAGACCATCGGCATCAATCACGGCGATGATCTAGAAGGCGCAATGAAGCTAAAGGGCATGATCGAGCAGAGATATGGCTGTACCGACTTCATGGTGAACACCGTTGGTTGCGCCATAGGAGCCCATTCAGGTCCAGGAACACTGTCGGTGTTTTTCCTCAACGCACAACCCGATCAGGAGTTTTAGCCTTGCGCAGTGTTCGAGTAGACGAGTAGATAAGTGGCCCGCCGCCAAGTTGCCTGTTGAAGGCAATCGTTGGTGGCGGGCCGGTCTATCGGCGAACGTGCTACACGGCCCGTGGGCAGCGCGTATCCTAGCCCGCAGGACATGCTCTTCGGCTGCGGAACACTCGATCAAGAAGGAGGGAAAAGCATATGGCGCAGCGCGCGATGAAGCTCAATCTGGATTACCTTCTCTATACTCCTCAAAGCTACGACCGAGCGACAGCGTGGCCGCTGGTCTTCTTCCTGCACGGCGCCGGGGAAAGGGGGAGCGACTTGGAGCTGGTGAAGACGCACGGTATCCCGAAAGTCGCAGAACGCAACCTCGACTGCGGCCGCGAACTACCTTTTCTGGCGGTCTCGCCACAATGCCCGCGCGATTCCTGGTGGGACGCGCTCCTGCCTGAGCTGCACGAGCTGCTCTGCGCGGTGAAAGATGAGTATCGCGTAGACGAAAACCGGGTCTACCTGACCGGCCTGAGCATGGGAGGTCACGCTACCTGGCTTCTTGCCCTAGAGCATCCGAATGAGTTCGCCGCTATAGTGCCCATCTGTGGTTGGCTCGCGAGCTTGGAAGACGTGTGCCGGCTCAAAGACATTCCCGCCTGGGTCTTTCACGGCGCGAAGGACCCGAAAGTCCCGGTGTGCGAGTCTCAGCGAGTGGTGGACGCACTGAGAGTGTGCGGCGGGCACGTGAAGCTCACTGTCTTCCCAGACGCAGAGCATGATTCGTGGACCGCGGCGTACAACGACCCCGATCTGTATAGTTGGTTGCTTGCCCAACGCCGAGGGGGCCAGAGCCGAAGCGGCTGCTGACGGCGCGGCATCTGCCGGACCATGTCGCCGCCTGACGCCCAGACCCAATTGGTCAGCGTGGATCCGCGCTTCATTGCCCACTGATGATCCGGTAGCGCGCATTTTCGGAGAGTATCTCCATCGGTGGACCGAACCGGCTGGGGAAGGGCCGCCGTAACGCGGGCTGGAGGAACTAAGCAAGACTGACTCCGGGCCAAAGGCCCTGGGCTTATTTGGCGAGCTCCAGCACCCCGCGCACCGTGTCTGCGGTCAGCTTTGCATAGTTGCCGATGTCGGGCGAATTCGTTGCGCACTTCTCAGCCATCTTGTCCAGAAGGCCGTGTGGCAGATTGGCCTCGGACATAGTCACGGGGAGGCCGAGTTCGCGGAAGAAGTCCTCCAGGCGGGAGATGCCCTCAAGGACCATTCGCTCGTCCTCGTCCTCCGGAACCTGGAATACTCGTTGGGCAAACTGCTTGAACCTGGCGACATCGTGCTTGTAGACATACCTCATCCATGCCGGGAAGACGATCGCCAGCCCGGCGCCGTGGGCAATGTCATATACGGCGCTGAGCTCGTGTTCAATGCGATGCGAAGACCAATCGCCTCTTCTGCCGACTCCCAGGATGCCGTTGTGCGCCACCGTTCCTGCCCACATGATCTCTGCTCTTGCTTCATAGCTGTTCGGGTCGGCCATGACGCGCCGCGCGCTCGCGATGACAGCCGTCATCACAGCCTCACACATCCGGTCGGTTACGTCCACATCTTGCTGAGGCGTGAAGTAGCGCTCCATGACGTGGGCCAGGATGTCTGCAATGCCGCAGGCAGTCTGATAGGGCCCAACTGTGTAGGTCAGCTCGGGATTGCACAGCGCAAACCCGGGTCTTGCACAATCGGCGTGCAGGGCCAGCTTGTACAGGCCGTCTTCGTTAGTGATCACTGAAGAGCCGCCCGCCTCGCTGCCGGCGGCCGATATCGTGAGCACCGCGCCCAGCGGCAACGCTTCCTGCGGGACGGCCTTGCCCGAATAGAAATCCCAGACATCTCCGTTGTATCTCACTCCAACAGCGATGGCTTTGGCTGAGTCGATTACGCTTCCTCCGCCAACGGCAAGAATGATGTCGGCTCCGAATTCACGACAGAGCGAGATTCCCTCTTTGACCAGCGAAAGGCGTGGATTGGGCTGGACCCCGCCGAGTTCCTTCCACTCAATGCCGGCGCCTCGGAGGGATGCGATGATGCGGTCGTAAAGACCGCTCCGCCTTATGCTTCCGCCCCCAAAGTGCAAGAGGGCCTTGGTCCCGTACTTACGCGCTTCCTGACCGACCTGGTTTTCAACACCCTTCCCAAAGACAATTCGCGTTGGTTGTGAGAATGTGAAGTTGTCCATTAGCTGATCTCTCCCCTGTACACTGCTTACCCTCTGCCAGCAATCGGCATCCCCCGGCGCGTGTTCGAATGCGAGCTACGTCCAGTATATCAGATCGGGATGAGTCGCATCTTCCCCCTCAGTTGCGCGATTTCGCATCGCGTTCGTGGACGCCCGGCGGGAGCGCCGCGACCCGCGTCCGCTAGCTGGGGCGTATGTATGGGAGGAACTTGCTGCGAGCTGCGGGCGGCAAGGGAGATCGCGAACCTGTACTCTACGGCCCAGCCTTGGCGCCAACCCTGGGTTCCACGACCCAGGCGGGCGGCGAAATGGCCGCCAGCAGCTTGGGCTGGGCGATGAAACATGCGGCCACAGCAGAGGCTAGGTCGGTTTCTGCCTTTCGCGCCGTCTCGATAGCCTCGGATACCTCTGTATACGGCACGGCCCCTATGCGACATTGCTCTTCCTTGATTTTCAGCATCGCCAAGGCTATCTCCACCGCCGACTGCGCCAACCCGACTGCGACCTCAGCATCGTGGAGGCCATAGTAGGCTTCGACGACTTCGAGCATTATGGAGTTCCTCGTTCGTTCTACATCTGCCCTGACCTGCTCCACGCGATCCTGTGCGGACGCAACGGCGATGTCGGCGCTATGGTTTGGCGTTAGCATGGCTGAGAGCTCAAGCCCTACGCTCCACTTTCCCCCGGACGATATTTGAGCTTGAAGCAACGCGCCCGGACGTTTCGCCGCAACCGCCCGTTGCAGTGCTTTCTCCGCATCGCTCACATCCTGCTTCGCCGCGGCTATCTCCGGCCTTGCCCCGAGCGCCGCCTGCACGCACGCGTCCAGGTCCATCTCAGCTGGCCATACTACATACTCTCCCGCAGGGGCGACATGCTCTGTCGCTCTCAATTCGGCGCCTATGGCCTGGTTGAGATTCATGCGTGCCACGGCTAACCCGTGCCGGGCGGACTCCGCGGTAGCCTGGGCTCTGGCGATGCTCGCCGTGGCCTCCAGCACATCAAGCTCCCCCGCATTGCCCACAGCGTATCTGGACTCCACGAAAACCGCGTGTTCTTGGATGCGGGCAAGTGCCTGATCCGCGGCAACTACCCTGTCCTGCGCCGCAAGGGCACTGAAGTACGCAACCTGAGCCGAGGCCCGAGCCTGACGCACTGCCTCTTTGAGACGCGATTGGGCTTTCCGCACTTGGGACTCGGCGGACTCGATGGAATCCGCGACTTCCTTCTGCGGGCCCAAAATGGGCACGGACAGACTCGCGCCCCAACCGCCTTCGCCCTGCGGTCCCAGCTCCTCAAAACGCAAAGACATGCTGGATGACAGCGACAGATAGCCGCCTCTGAGCGGGATCGGCAGCGGGATTCGCATCTGTCCATCGACACTGCTCGCTACGGGAAACCCGGATTCAGCGCGAATCGGCGTAATGCGCAACACCACAGACGGCCGCTGCTCTCCGATAGCTGCCTGTAGCTCGAGGCGTGCAAGCTCCAAGGCGCGCCTGGCGGCGGTAACCGCCGGCGACGAAGACTCGGCCAGCCGCATGGCGTCCTCCATGGCGAGCAAAATGGGCGGTGTGGGCAACATCGGCTGCGCCGCAGTCGGCCCCAGCTGTGTCGCTTCAGGAGCTGCGAAGCAGGCGCAGCAGCAGGCGATTGCGACCACTGTTGCCGCCAGGCATGCCGCGATGCAAGTCGCGACAGAGGAGCGGGCCATGCCAGAGCCAGGGCCGGGGCCAGGGTCAGGGCTAGGGCCCAGATGGGGGCCGGCGCCAAGGGCACGGGCGCACAGAACTCTCGTGCTCATCAGGGCTCACCCGGTTTGGCGTCCTCTGCCGGGTAGTTCGTCCATGCGTCGAACTGCAGGCGGGCAATGTTGTAGTTCATCACCGCCTGAAGCTCGGCCAGTCTGGCCTGGGTCAGGCTGAGCTGCGCGCCCAGCAGCGAGTTGGCGATTTCCATGCCGTGCTCGTAGCGGAGCTTCATTATCCTGTGGTTCTCTTCCGCTTCCTTGGCAGAGGCGGACGCGATTGAGATCGCTCTGCGCGATTCCTCCAGTGACAGATACATCCGCCTGACCTCGACCTGCACTTCGCGCTCGGCTTTAGCTGCAGCCAGCCTGGCTTGGTCAAGAGCATTGGCGAGCTGCTGCCGGGTGAGTTCAGGGGTATATTCGTTGTCGGCGAATTCCACCTCGAGCTGGGCTATCTCCAGTGTCTCACGGACTTTCACGATTTGTGGTCGACTCGCAAGACAGCGGGCGACTGCGGCTTCGTAGTCCACCTCCCCGGGGATCGGCTGGGCGGAATCTACGGCCGCGATGGGCAGACCAAGGTCGATGCCGAGCGTCTGTTTGAGAGCCAACTGCGCCAATTCGAGCTGATTCCCCGCAAGGATGGTTTCCGCCATCGCGCGCTCTGCGGCGATCTCGGCCGACATGACATCCATCTTGCTGGCCAGACCCGCATCGGACTTCAGGCGCACGATTCGGAGGCTCTCTCGCGTCTGCTCCTCGGACTTGCGTATTATCTCCATACGCTCTTGCGCTGTGACCAGGTCGTAGTAGGCTTTGTCGACCTCCAGCACTAGCGACTGTTCCTTGGCGACTAGCGCTCGGGCGGCATCTTTTCTAGCGCCGGCTGCGCGTTTGGATGCGATTACGGACGGCCTCAAGAGGGCGTCCGCCTGAGCCATCTTGAACTGGATCTCCGATGCCGCGAACTCAAGCTTCGCGATCGCGTAGTCGTAGTTGTGGTCCATCGCTCGATTGCGGGCTTCTTCCAGTGTGAGCTCTACAGGCTCGACCTGAGCGGCGGCAGTGGCTGTGTAGCGCGCGCCCTCATCCGCCCAAGGCAGTAACATCGTCAGAGCGATGCCGACTACAAGCAAAGCCAGGGCGGTTTGCCGCCGCCCAGCGCGGGCGGTCGCGCCTCCGGCCGATGCGGAGTCGGGCATTGTCGTGAGCATCGCGATCAACTCCTTCGCAACATAGTCCCGAGTTCTCAGTCCACTCGCCCCGAGGTTCGCCTTCGCGCGTCTTTGCATCTTCGTATGTCGCGCGGCAAGGACCTACGCCTATACCTGCGGGCCCACCGCGGCTGCTGCCTGCCAGTCTGCCTCTATCTGCCCATCGCGCATGGTTATGACGCGGCTCGCCCGGGCGGCCACTTTCTCGTCATGGGTGACCATCACAATGGTGACGCCTTGCCGGTTGAGCCCGCCTAAGATGTCCAGTATCTCCTGGCCTTGCTTTGTGGCCAGGTTTCCGGTGGGCTCGTCTGCGAATACCGCATCCGGGTCGTTGGCAAGTGCCCTTGCGATGGCCACTCGCTGTTGCTCTCCCCCCGACAGCTGGTTGGGAAGATGCCGCAGCCTGTGTCCCATTCCCAGAGAATCCAACAGCTTAGCAGATCGTCTCGCGCGTTCTGCGGGCGCGATGCGAGCGTATGTCATGGGCATCATCACATTCTCAATCGCCGTGAGTTCGGGGAAGAGGTTGTAGCTTTGGAAGACGAACCCGAAGTGTCGGCATCTGATTCTGGCCAGTTCCGCATCGGGCAGACGCGTCACCTCCACTCCTTCCAGCAGGTACTTGCCGGATGTGGCAACGTCCAGGCCGCCTACGATATTCAGGAGAGTAGACTTCCCTGACCCCGATGGCCCCATGACCGCCGCATATTCCCCGCGCGCGATACGAAGCGACACGCCGCTTAAGGCCTCAACCTTCACATCGCCCATCATGTATATCTTGGATATGCGCTCCAGCTCAATAAAAGCCTGTCCATGATCGTTCATCGAACCTCCCGTCCTCCCTCCGGCACAACCTTGATCTTCCGCCTGTCCTTGAATTCTTCATACGATGATGTGATCACGCGCTCCCCCGACGACAGCCCGTCCACGACTTCTATCATGTTTCCGAATACTCCGCCGAACCGCACATCGCGCTGAACGGCGCCGGATCCCTCGATGACATAGACGAACATCTCGCGACTGCTGCCCAGGTAAGGACCGCGGGGCAACGACTGAACGCCTGTGCGCTTTCGGACCTGGATTTCAACGAACGCCGCGCTGTTGGGCGGCACGTCCGTTGGCTGAGAGTCAAAATCGATTGTCACCGCAACGGTGGCGCCTTGTCCACTCGTTTCGGCCTTGGGGGCCACGCTGCGCACACTCCCCGCTGCCCGCTTGCCTCCGAGGTTGATGGAGACCGGCTGGCCCACTGTCACCATACGCACATCGGTTGAAGGCACTTTTGCCTTTACAACCAGGCTGCCTGTGTCGGCTACTTGGGCCACGTTCCCTCCCTGGCTCGCGGTGGCGCCCGAGACAACAGAGAGCTCCAGCACTGTGCCTCGGATGGGCGAACGCACCACCAGATGCGATATGGCGTCCTCGGCGGCGCGCAACGTGTCCTTGGCCACGTCCACCTGCCTTCGCGCTGTATCCACGGAAAGCGCGTTCGACCTGATTGCGGCGGCAAGCTCCGACTGCTTGGCCTCAAAAGACGCACGAGCCTGGCCTTCCGCGCTGCGCGCCTCATCCACCTGGCTCCGAGGAACCGCGCCCGCCTCAAACAGCTCCTCCAGATTGCCCCGGCGCGCTGCGGCATCCACCACCGCTTGCTGGGCGGCAATTATCTCTCGCCCGAGCCGCTCCTCCATCTGGATAGAGTCGAGCTCCGCCTTGGCCAGGGCGTCTTCGGCAGCGAGCACCTGCCGTCTGGCCTCTTCGCGGCGGGCCACGAGTTCGGGAGACTGAAGGACGCAGATCGGGTCTCCAACCTTCACCTCGTCGCCTGGAGCCACCTTGAGCTGGGCGACTACGCCTGAGACAGCGGCGCGCACTTCCACCGTGTCCACCGGGGCCACAGTGCCGGGAGCGGTCACCGAGTCGATGAAGTCGGCCGGGCGGACCTCGGCAAAGGTGTAGTTGGACAGGGTATATGACTTCTCTTCCGGACTGAGCAGGCGGACAGCCAGGATCACCGCGCCGACCAGGACTAGCAGGACGAATACGAGCATGCCTATGTCGCGGCGCGTGCGGCTCGATGAGGTGCGCGCCGGACCGGTGACTATCGGCCTATACTTGGCGCCCTCCCTGTTGGAGTCGGAGTTTTCTACCTCTGGCGAGTTCGACATCGTTGCAACCCCTCCCTGGCCCGCTCGTCCCCAGCATCTCCTCTGTCCTCAGCAGTCTACCTTCGGCCTAGAGCTCGCGGATTATCTCCGCGGGCTGAACCTTTGTGGCGGAAGCTGCAGGTATCGCCCCGAATACTGCGCCGACTGCGGCGGAGACGATGATCCCTGCGAGTATGGCCCATCCGGCGGGTCTGACGCTCACGCTCATCTCCCCCGGGCCCATTTTCGAAAATACTGAGTGCATGAAATACGGATAAAGGACGAATGACAATAGTCCTCCGAAGGCGCCTCCGATCGCCGCCAGAGCGGCCGAGTCCGCGGCGAACTGGCATACGACAGAGCTGCGGGACGCGCCGAGCACGCGCCTTAGGCCGATTTCCCGGGAGCGTTCGGCGATGTTGATCATCATTACGCTCTGGATTCCCAGCGCGCTGACGATGATCGCTATGAGGGTGGCGCCTCCCAATAGCAGCATCGTCATGGTCATGGACGAGCCGATCATTCGTTCTACGTCTTCGGACGATTCGAATATCACCGATGCGCCGCCTGCGCCCGCGCTTCCGCCCGTGCTTGGATCATCGGCGGCGTCCGCATCGTCCATCTCCGAGGAGCCGCCAAGGAATACGCTTCCTCCGAGCACGACCTCGCCGCCGCTGCTGGAAGCATCGGGGCAGGGCCGGCCCGATACCATGGCCGTCACGCGGTCGCGCACGGCAGCGGCTTTGCCGGGCGCGGCCTTGATCATCAGCGTGCCGTATGGATACCCGCCGGTTGCGCGCGCCCATCCCAAAGAGGCATCATGGACGCTTTGGGGATCCGCCGTCACCGGCCACACAATGGCGGCGGCGCCCCCTCTCCACTCCGTCCCGATAGGGCTCGCGGAATGGGCATCAAACACGCCCACAACACGGTATTCAATAGGCGATATGGGCGGATCCGCGTTCTCTTGATCGGCTTGCGCCGACTGCGCTCTATGGGTAAGGATTCCGACTGGCCTGCCCGCGTAGGGGCGGTCGCCGAAGAGGATCCGGCCCAGGGCCTCCGAAATGACTACCACTCTAGCGCCCGCACCGACATCGGCTGAGGTTATGAAGTCCCCCTCGGTCATGTTCAGGCCGGCTGCCAGCTGATACCCCGGACCAACGCCGGCGCTCGTGTTGAGCTGATACAGCGTCCCGTCTACCTCTACTTGTATTCCCCAGGAATCCGCGTAGGGGGAGACCGCCTCCACAAGAGAGGTCTCGGCGGACAGCTCGGCGACATCATCATCGTCGAAGATTTCGTACATGGTTCGCATATACCCGTCTCGCTGGCGCGTCTCCGTTCCGCCCGTTGCGATCACGGTGTCCTCTACGGAAGACTTATACCGGGCCACAGCCGCCGACACGTTCATTCTGTAGCTTGCTACCGACACCATGCAGCCCACGGCCAGAGCTACTTGAAGGATGGTGAGGAAAGACTGCATTGGTCGTCGACGTATGCTCAGCAGCATTGTGCTAATCCCCCCTGAGAGCGTCCGCGGGGACCACGCGGGCGGCAAGATACGCGGGATAAATGCCGAAAAGGACACTGGCGGCGATACAGGAGACGGCTCCCGCCAAGACCCCGGCGAGCCCCACTGATACAGTCAGACCCTGCGTGACGCGGGACATCAGATTGACCAGGCCGAATGAGAGCGGAAGCCCCAGCGCGCCTCCGCATATCCCCAGGACCAGCGCTTCTGTGAGGCTCTCTCGAAACGCATCGCGGCGGCCGGCGCCCAAGGCGGCTGAGATGCCGATGGCCCGCGTGCGGTGCAACACCCTGGCCAGCATCAGATTGAGGACGTTGATGGACGCGATGACAAGACCCACTGAAGCCAGGACCAAAATCCCGGCGGCCAGACTTCGCAGTTCTCGCACGCTTTCCCTCATATAGTCCATCGCGGACGAGACCTCAAGACGTCCCTGGTAATCCGCCTCCACGACCTGCCTTACCTCATCAAGGGCCTGTGCAGCGCCTCGATACGAGAGCGATGCCGCGTGGATCTCGTGAATGCGGGGATTCGGGCCGTCCATGCCGGGAGCTGAGGTTATGGGAACATAGGCGGCGCCATCGATGGTGAAGTCGGGCGAGCGGGGGTCATCCTCCTCAGCTCCCATTGCCATTCGGCTCATGAACGAGGACGCGACAGGCTCCATGACCCCCATCACTGTGTAGACTGGACCGGCGGGGGCCGGCTCCGGTTCGCCTGCCCAACTCATACGCCATCTGTCCTGCCAGACCAGCTTGCCTCCGAGCGCCGGCTCATCGCCGAACAGACGCCCCGCGAGCCTAGCGCCCAGCACTATGCAGCGGTTCCCGGAGGCTACATCGGACTTGGAGAACCCCATGCCCTCTCTGAACTCGGCCCCATAGGCGAGGAATATGTCTTCAGTGGCGGAAACTACCCGAACCTCCCTGAACTCGTCCTTTGCCGCGGAGCCTGTTTGAGACAGGTCGGCGGACTCCGTGTCTGCGAACTCCGCGCACCCTGCCAACGGCCGGCTCTGCCGCGCTAGCTCTATAAAGAAGTCGTCGCGCGCATAGACCTTCACATCGGGAGAAACCCTCGACTTGACGCGCTCCACATCGTTCAGAGTCAGGGGATACGGGGGTCCGTCCATACGAGCGACAGGAACCGCAGGCACATCAGATGAGAAACTCACGTTTCCCTGGCCCGACTGAGGTCTGATAGTCATATCCCGGGCTTCCAGGCTCTCGGCGAACGCGCGGTTCTGCGCTCCCACTGTGCCGATGAGGCCCGCGAAGGCCGCCGTCACTGCGACTCCCAGCGCGATGCCGAGTACAATGAGAATGGACTCCAGCAGCCTGGCGCGACAACGGCGCACAGCCGTGGAGAGAAGATCAACGAACCTCACTTGGCTACCCCCCGAACAGCAAGACACAGACTTGCGCGACATTTACATCTCGGCCAGCTGTGTCCATTATAGCAGAGACTGTCCAGACGGAGGTCGCGCTTTCTCAGCGCCAACGGAAGCTCTTCTGCCAGAGATAGCCATCTGTCGGGTTTCGGGGCGGATTTTCGCTTATGTGCCGCGTTTCCCGGCAATGGTTGATGCATAATCGGGTGCATAGGCCCACCGAACGGACGGGGCGGAGCTGGTGCGGCGTTTTCTCCCATTTGGCCCAACACAATGCGGCAATACATGGCACACACGCCCATTTTTCGGCCTCAGAATCCGGCCGACTCCCGCTGCAGACCGTAGATTCTCCGGCCGTCCGGATTTATGCGACTATACGTCCGATCATGCATCAGCCATTGCCGCCATTCGCGACACATAGAGAAAAAAGCACCGCGAAAACCGGTCTGTCGCGGATCGCCGGACCCTATCATGAAGGAGGTATGCCTCTGATATAGGCCCCCGCTGGCTCAATGACGTACACAGGTGTATCCAGCACGAGATCGACGCCGAGGATGCGGTACACGACTTCACCATAGACGGCCTTGAAACCTGTCTCGGGCCTATTGATAGTGAAGGCTCGACTTCTGCCTGGGCCTGTGGTCTGTGAGCTCCAGATGGCCTCGCGGAAATCGGAGGTGGTGTTCTGCGCCTGCCAAAGGTCGAGAGATGCGGCTAGTTTGGCTGATTCCACTGTGAGTGTGACCTGGTCCTGACCTTCGCTGAGTGTCGCGCGAATGGGCCTCAGGGGCAGAGAGCCCACTACGTGCAGGTAAAACCCGCCCAGTGCGGCCAGCACACGTTCGTAGTTCGCCAGTCCGTGCCCGGCATTGGGGTCGATGTGCAGCCAAGTATCGCCGGGCAAGCTGTGCACATAGAGCTGCATGGCGTCTACCGGCCAGTAGGGGTCGTTAGAACCGCGCACGATCAGTTTGGGCAGGGCGTAGCGGTCTTTGTAGGAGTAGGGATCCACTATTTCGGCCAGCAGGTGACCTTGTTCTGTCTCCAGCATTGCCTGCAGACCGCGGTCGGTGTAGTCGCTGATACTGTCGGTGAAACCGCCGAACCGCTTCCCCTGGTGCGTCATCTGCTCAGCCAGCGCCAGATTGTCGTAGGCAATGGGCGCAATGGCCTTCACGCGCTGATCCACTGCAGCCGTCAGCCAGGTAGTCCAACCGCGTTTGGACGCGCCCAACACCACAAACCCGTCCACCGTCCATCCCAGATCCCGCGCGGCGAACTCCGATATGGCGTCCATGGCTCTGACAACGGATTTTGCCATCGGAAGCAGAATAGGCCAGGCGGCATCGCTGGTCTCAAGGAACTTGGCGAAGGTGTAGGAGACCAGAGCGTCTTCACGCAGGCCGTCATAGAGCGGCTGATTGGGGACATCGTACAGAATGGCCGCAGGCGCGGAGAGTATCTTGGCCAGCGTGCCCAGGTAGACTTGCTCGCGCGGATCCGATTCAGTTCCAGTTATGTACAGCAGGACTGTCCTGCGCTGAGGCCCGTCCGAGGGCACGGCCATGCACAGACGGTGCTGCCATGACATCCCCTGCCACGTCTGTGACATGAGGCTGAGCTGATGGAGAGCGGCGTCCCCCAATGGCTGGGGTTGCCCGATCGGGCCCCAAGCGTAGGAATCATCGGCAAGCGCGATGTAGTCGTCCAGAGCGGTGGCCGTTGCAATGGCAGGCGCAGCGGCGGTTACCGCAATCAGCAGTAGCATGACGGACCATCCGAGCTGGCTCTTCGATAGTGTAAGCATGTGGGTCTACCTCCATTTGGGTCAAGGCGATGCGGGACGGCTCCAGCTGCAGCGCGCGAAGCGGCAAGGCCTGGCTGGGCAGTTTGCGGCTAGTCTTCCCATGATCGATGTGGGCATTCCACTCACCCGTGCGTAACCTGATCAAGGATCGCTCGCCGGCTTTGGTGTGCCAGGCGAGGCATACGCGCAATGCACGCTGCTGTTGCGCCGCATGGCCCGCATGGCATAGCGCGCGGGCGAAGGAAGAGAGGAGGTGGATGGAATGGAGATGGAGACGTCCGGCCCGCTGGATACACCGCTGGACACGCCGACAGGCGCACAGCCGGGCGTGCCGCCGGACATCCTGCATGGGCAGATGGTTATCTGCGCGGTCGAGACTGCCGAGGGGGTTGTCGTATTCGAGGTTGCTTTGGATCCGCCGGCCGCACGGATAATCGATGCTCGTGATCATGCCGGCGTTGTGGCCATTGAACTGGGCCAGGGCGCGGCAGTTGTCACCATCGGTGTTGGGGCAATGCTGCTTTATGCAGACTGCGATGGCGGCGAGCATGCCAGTACGTGCGAGAAAACCACGTTGCTTCGGATAGATATGCCTGGGGCGTTGAGCACAGACGATGTGGCGGGGCATATCCTCGATTGCAGGGGTGCTGACGATGAACTGGCGGACGAAGGGAGAACATGGCGGCACACGCACCGCATGAGTGTCACTTTGTCGGCTGAACGCGAATACTGGCATGTATGATCTGCTGTTTGTCCTATTATGCCTATAGCTTGGTTGCAGCCGAGGCGCGTCCGCATAGCGTATAGAGCAATCCCATCATGGAGGAGGAGAAAGCTCAAATGCGTCTCAATGCGGTTCGCGCCATCGCGCTTGTAAGCATCGTCCTGGTCTTCCTGTTCGGCTTCGGCTTTGTGGGCTGTATGGCTGAGGAAGCTGCCGCGCCCGTTCTTGGCGAAGCCTGCATCCCGCCGAGGCCGCAGTGCGAATGCGTGCCTATCAGAGTGATCGTGGGCTGTGGGGAGTGTAGTCCGTGCGACGAGCGGTCCATTACTCTGTGTCCGCCTGCGAGAGTGCCCCAGGTTCCCACAATCGTCAAGACCTGGGCGATTGACCTGGTCCAGGTGCTAAACGGCAGAGTGATCGTGATCGCCCATGTCGACAAGTTCATAACCTACGTGGATGTTAACGGCGTCACGAGAAACGTGCTGGTACGAGTCCCGTTCACGTGCAACATCCCGATCGATGGGGTCGTTTTCACCGATACAGTGGCGTTCCAGAACATTGCTATCGTCTCGGAGTCGGATAGTCTGTGCGGAGAAGGCAGAATCCTGTACGAGAGACTGTGCGTAAGGATCAACGTGTCCTTGGAGCGCATAATCGAATGCAGGCTGGTGTGCCCATCCGCTCCTTAGTGCTGGGGCACCCCTAAGCCCCTCCGACTACGAGCACATCTGGCGTCTCCCCTGCGACTGATCTCGACGTCGAGCCCGGTTCCGCTTGGAGCCGGGCATCTGCATGGTCCAGCATCCGCCTGCCCAACCCCAATGCAAAAGGGTAAAGATGCCTGATAGGTAATGCCAAATGGCTAGGATGAAATTTGGACTTGACGATGGTGCAGGAGTTGGTGTAAAGTTACGATAGGAAAAACGACAATAAAATAGAAAAAGGGTATCTCCTGTGTGGTATCATGCAATTTGCCTAAGTAGCTATGCATCTGCACAAAAGGAGATACAATTTGTCATAGCCATATGGGAAACCAAATGGATAATAAGCTGATCAGGCAGTCTGAGGCAGCAGGGATATAGAACTAGGCTTAGTGATAGAAGCTACAAACCACGCGAATGAGCTAGCAGCGAAGCGCGATGGGCTAAATTGCGCAAGAATGTGTTACCAATGGAGTACAACTTCAGGGCACTATTGCCTTTCGTACGAAACGGCAGGATTATCGGCTCGCGACATGTTGGACATATTCCCGCAAGGCCTAGTTGCGCTTTGATTTCTATGTGCCGATCCTAGTTTCGCAGGTCGGGAGCCGATGTCGAAAGGAGAAAGCGATGCGGATAGTAGTACTGATCAAGCAGGTCCCAGACATGGAAAAAGTCAAGTTTGACTCGGAGAGAGGCGTCATTGACAGGGCCTCAGCGGGAACGGAGATCAATCCTTTTGACCTGAATGCTCTGGAGGCTGCGGTCCAAATCAAGGAGGCTAAAGGGGCTGAAGTGGTAGCCCTCAGTATGGGCCCGCCTCGCGCCGAGGAAGCTCTGAGGGAGGCCATCGCCAGGGGAGCGGATAGGGGGGTTTTACTGAGCGATCGGCGGTTCGGGGGCGCGGACGTCAAGGCAACTGCCACTACGCTGGCGGCGGGGGTCAAGAAAATCGGGGAGTTTGACCTCGTCTTGGCAGGCATGCAGACCGTCGACGGCGACACTGGCCAGGTGGGTTCGGAAGTAGCTGAGTTCTTGGGAATTCCTCACATATGCTACGTAGAGAAGATCAACGAAACGGCCGATGAGCACATCAAGGTAACCACCGACATCTGGGACAGTGTCTACATCGAGAAAATGAAGTATCCTGGGCTACTGACTGTCACGAAGGACATCAACTCGCCCAGGTTGCCGTCTTTTAGGGGCAAAATGAGCGCAAGGAAGGCCGAGATACCGGTTTGGGGACTCGACGCGTTGCAGGAGTATCTTGACGAGACCATGATCGGAATCAAGGGATCTCCGACAGTGGTGAAGAGAGTGGAAGTGCCACCTGCTATCAGAAGAGCGGGAAAAGTCTGGCGAGACAATATCGATGCCGGAGTGGATGAGTTTGTCGAAATCCTCGTAGGCGCGAAAGTTGTGGAGGCAAGATGATGGCAGAACACAAAGGCGTAATGGTTGTCGGGGAGCAGAAACACGGCAAGATTCACAAGGTGACCTACGAGCTTCTGGGCAAGGCATGCGAACTAGCCGCCAAGCTGGACGAACAGGTCTATTGCGGCATAGTGGGACCTTCGGGAATACAAGTAAACGAATTGATATTCAGAGGGGCCGACAAGGTGTTCTACGTGCAAGACGATAACCTGTTCGAAGTGCCTGAAGTGCTGACTTACGCTAAGAACATCGTGCGAGTGATCGAAGACGTAAAGCCCGAAATATGCCTTTTCGGAGCGACCAGTTTCGGCAGGTCATTGGCGCCCCGGGTGGCGGCTGCGCTGAAGTGCGGACTTACGGCGGATTGCACGGGCCTCGAAATCGATGAAGAGGACGGCAAACTGATCCAGATAAGGCCTGCCTTCAGCGAGAATATACTGGCTCACATTAAGTCCAGAGTGCTGCCTCAGATGTCTACCGTGAGGTACAAGGAATTCGACGAGGCGGTGAGGGACTCCGGCAGAAAAGGAGAGATCAAGACGTATGAGCCAGTAAGAATAGCGGATCCAATGTTAGAAGTATTGGAGGAGATAAAGAAAGAAGAGTTCAACATCGCAGATGCGAAGATAGTTGTATCTGCAGGCAAAGGGCTGAAGAGTCCCGAGGACTTCAAGCTCATCCAGGAACTAGCCGATGCTCTCGGCGGCGTTGTGGGATCTTCGAGGCCTTTGGTGGAAGAAGGCTATATCTCCAAGGCACACCAGGTGGGATACAGCGGCAACAGGGTCAAGCCCAAGCTGTATGTCGCCTGCGGCATTTCCGGGGCGCCTCAGCACATAGCCGGGATGAAGGAGTCCGAGATGATCTTGGCAATAAACACCGACCCTTCTGCACCAATCCACAACATCGCGGACTACAGTGTAGTAGGAGATCTGTATGAAGTAGTACCCAAGCTGATAGAGAGGATCAATGCCAGGAAAGGCGATCAATGACCGGGATCAATAGGGCGTAGGGACCACAAAAGCGGATTGAAGGAGGATCTACATGGACAAGAGAGCTGTGATGCCGTCTTTCTTTGCTGTGGCGTTCGTTTGGTTCACCACGCACTTTGGCGGGGGCTTTGCCTCAGGCCAGCAGGTTGTCCAGTATTATGTGAGTTACGGTTGGTATGCAGCCATCATGCCCATCCTGTCCCAGGCCCTGGAAGGTCTGATATTCTACTACGCGTGGAAGTTTGCCTTGGACAAGAAGAAATGGGACTACAGAAGCTGGTCACTGGAATTTTATAAGCCAGTGGAAAAAGTCATGGCGCCGGTGTTCGAGTTCATGTTCCAGCTGATCTTGGTCACGGCCACTGCCGTTGCCTTCGCCACCGGCGGCGCCACCCTCACCACGATTTTCGGTACAGGATACATGATCAATACAGTGATAATCGCTGCTAGCATGCTTCTGCTCACCATATTCGGGGCCGAATTCGTCCGCAAGGCCTCATCTGTCATCGCGATCGCGATCATAATCGGGATTCTCATCGTCTACGTTCCCAACGTCATCGCCGGATGGGGCAAGATTACCAGCAACTTTGCCGGGCTGAAGTCCGGGGCCATCCCCAATGACGCCACCTTTGGTCAGGCCTTGTGGAGGATGTTTGTCTACGCGGGGTTCCAGGCTTGCTGCTTGGGGGCGTATCTTGCGCACTCCAACGCTCTCAAGGACGTTCAGGATGCAAAGAGAGCCGGGTTCTGGGGCTTCGTGATCAACGCCGTAATCCTCATGCTTTCAACTCTGGGCATCATGGCTTTCTACCAGGACGGCATACTGACACAGTCCGTGCCTGCGTTGTTTGTTGTCATGAACGGTGTAGGAGCAGCTTGGATCACGCCGATAGTCTCGGTTCTCATCGTCTTGGGAGCTGTCTCAACAGGTGTTAACCTGATCTATGGAACCACCAACAGGATCATCACCTACATATCGAGGAATGAATCTGAGGAGGTCGCGAAGGAGAAAGAGACCAAGAGGAGCATTGTGATATCCGCCCTCTACGTGCTGGCTACTTGGGCAATAGCTCAGTTCGGCTTGATTCCTCTGATTGCCAAGGGCTATGGAACTCTAGGATGGGTATCTGTGTTCGTGATCATCATCCCGTTGCTCCTGAGAGGCTTCATTGGATGGCAGCCTGCAGACGAGTGAGTAGAGCTTGTTTCATGATCAATGGAGGTTAGTTGATATGAAGAAGGAGATTATCAGCGAGCTCGTTGGCATTGTGGGGGAAGACTGGGTCGTATCGGACCTGTCCCAGATGCAGAGCTATCTGTATGACGAAACAGAGCTGCCGATAAGGCCCAAGGCCTGTGAGGATTGCGTAGTAGTGAAGCCGACTACCGCTGAGGAAGTCTCTAGCATAGTCAAAGCAGCTAATCGACACCTCGTCCCCATAATCCCGAGGGGCGGCGGCACCGGTCTGTGCGGCGCTGCTATTCCCACTGCGCCTAGCATCATCCTGTCGATGGAGAGGTTCACCAAGATTGTTGAGTTCGATAGCAAGAACCTGATGATAACCGTGGAAGCGGGGCTTACTCTTGAGGGCCTGCTCGAAGAGATGAAGAAACACGACAAGCTCTTCTTCCCTGTGCATCCCGGAGATGAGGGCGCCCAGATAGGCGGAATGGTCGTGGAGAACGCCGGCGGAGTCAGGGCAGTGAAACACGGGATCATGAGGAACCACGTCAGGGGCTTGGAAGTAGTGCTCCCCACAGGTGAGATAGTCAAACTCGGGGGCAAGACGATCAAGAACAACATGGGCTACGACCTGCTCCAGATGATGGTCGGCAGCGAGGGGACTTTGGGCATTGTCACTAAGGTGACCCTCAAGCTGTATGCCAAGAACCCGTATATCGGGACGCTTCTCGTATCGTTCAACAAGGCGCGGGAAGCGGCGGACGTTGTGGCCAGTATCCTTGAGCAGGGCATAACCCCCTTGGCCATCGAGTATATGGACAGGGAATCCGCATTGGTCTCCGCGGAGCACATTGGGCACACCTATCCTGCGACTCAGGGATCGGTAGACCTGATGTTCATCCTGGATGAGGCGTCTGAGGACGACCTGTACGCCAAGTGCGAGCGCATAGTCGGAATGTGCGAGGAATTCGGCGCCGTGGATAGCCTCATAGCAGAAACCACACAGGATCAGAGAACACTACTTGAGATCCGAAGCAATATCTACACGGCATACAAGGAGAATATCGCGGACGCTCTCGACATCGCGGTTCCTCCCGCATCCGTTCCGGAGTTGCTCGATGACATCAGGGCCATCGCCAAGAAGTACAACACCGTTTCGCCGATTGCCGGCCACATCGCCGATGGCAACGTGCATAACTTCATTATGCTCGAAAACGGGAAGCTCCCTGCCTACATCGAGGAGATCCGCAACGATATGTACGAGGCCGCTCTGAAATACGGCGGCACGATCACTGCTGAGCACGGCACCGGCAGGACTCGAAAGAAGCACATGCCGCAGCAGTACACCGCCAGGGAAGTCGAGATCATGAGAGGCGTCAAGAAGGCGTTCGACCCGAACAACATACTCAACCCCGGCGCTGTAGTAGACGTAATAGACTAGGCCGGGCTGTCGCAAGACTGGATTGCGGTAGGAACAGGACCTTTGCCGGAGGAGCTTCGCAAGAGGAGCTTCGCCTAAAGAGGACCCTGAAGGAAGAGCCTGAAGGAGGACCCCATGAGGGTCCTCCTTTGCGTGGTGGTGCGCCCGGCAGGGCGCACTCACTTGGGGGTGAAGGTCCCCTACAGGCCTGGCAGGGGGAACTGTTAGCCGGACGGCAAGGATGTCCGCCGTGAGGTGGAATCTGAAGGAAGCCGCAGGCAAAGCGCTGGCCTGACGAACAGA
>CAYYHF010000015.1:0-19479 GCA_964471415.1 uncultured Clostridia bacterium
CTCACCCTGCCCCCTGAGCTTGGCGAAACGCTTGAGAAAGCAATCCGCCAGCAGAAGCACATCCCGGTTGCGCTCGCGCAGCGGCGGCACCGTCAGGTTGACTACGCTGATTCGGTAGTAAAGATCCAGGCGAAAACGCCCCTCCTCCACCAGGCGCGCTAGGTCCTTGTTGGTGGCGGCTATGACCCTCATCTGCAGGGGAATCGGAGCATGCCCGCCGATGCGCACCACCTGCTTCTCCTGCAGCACCCGAAGCAGGCTGATCTGCACCTCCAGCGGGATGTCGCCGATCTCGTCCAAAAAGAGAGTGCCTCCGCTGGCCAGCTCGAACTTGCCCGGACGCCCTCCCCTCCTCGCGCCCGTGAACGCGCCCTCCTCATATCCGAATAGCTCGCTCTCGACCAGATCCCGCGGGAGCGCGGCCGCGTTCACGGCCACAAAAGGGCCTTCTCTTTGCGGACTCGCATTGTGAATAGACTGGGCAAACAGCTCCTTGCCCGTTCCGCTCTCTCCGATGATCAACACAGTCGAGTCGGAGCGCGCAACGCGGTGGGCCATCGCTATAGCCGCAAGAAACTTGGGATC
Source organism: uncultured Clostridia bacterium (assembly GCA_964471415.1). Taxonomy (GTDB): domain Bacteria; phylum Bacillota; class DTU025; order DTU025; family DTU025; genus UBA5389. Next base: position 586 of record CAYYHF010000015.1, read on the forward strand.
CTCGCCGACCAGGTCGGACAGGGTGAACCGCGCCTGCGCCCCTACCATTCGGGTGACCAGTCGCTGAACGGACTTCATCTCCCGACACGTCAGCACTACACCGAACACCTTCCTCTGCTCGGAGCAGACAGGCCTGCTCGACACGGTGATGTGCACTCTGCGCCCATTGAACGTGATTGCGAGTTCTCGGTCGTTGAAACCTTCCCTGCCCGTCTTGAACATCTGCAGAAGAGGAAATGAGCCCTTGAACACTTCCTCCACAGGCATACCCACACAGCTCGATGTCTTTAGTCCGAAAATCCTGCCGGCCACGGAGTTCATGTGGGTTATAAATCCATCGTTGTCAACAGCAATCAGGCCATCGGAAATCGACTGGATGACCGAGTAGAGCTGATTTGCAGCGCGTTCCAGCTTCATCTGGTTTTCGATGGCGGCAGACGCCGCCACGATCATCCCGAGTGTATGAGGATGACATGCATCGCCTACGCCCAGTATTCCGATGACGCCCAGGAATTCGCCTTCTGGGCTGACAATGGGAGTGGCCGCTCCGGCCAGCCGGCGATAGGCCGCGAAATAGTGCTCCGCTCCGCTGACCGTACAGGGAACGCCCTCCCGTATGGCCAGACTGACAGCATTAGTGCCCTGGTGTTCCTCACTCCACAGCGTCCCCGGACTGATATCGATTTCGTCCAAGTCCAAACAGGGCTGGCTTGCACGCGATGCCAGGATGCATCCGTGTGAGTCAGTGAGAAGCACCCAGAACCCGGACGACACAAACGATAGCATATCGTCCATAAGCGGCCCAGCCAACCTGGCGATGTCGCTGGCGTGTTGGAAATGCAGGTCGAACTCCTTCGCCGATACCCGAACCGCCCTCGGGCTCTTCTCGGGATCCATGCCCGCCTGTCGGCATCTTGCCCATGATTCTGAGATCATCGGCTGACAGGTCATGCTCGGCCACCGTCCTCCCACGCGACCTGTGCCCCCGAGTTTCTGACTTTAAGGCACCTTACGCGCGCAGCGACATTCGCCTCCGCAAGATATGCGCCGACCGTTGTCTCCAGGCGTTGTGCTGCATCATCGCCTTCCACAACTGCATAGACCGTTGGGCCCCACGAGCTCTGGCCTGCCCCGGTCGCTCCGTTGCCGAGCAGAAGGCGGACGATCCCCTCAGCAGACGGATGGCTGTAGAGTCCGCCCTGAAACGGGGCGAACTGCTTGCCTATGGTCCACTGCATCTCTGTGAGCGCCTGCCCGAACTCGTCTATGTTTCCCTCAATCACTGCGGGAAGAAGCTGCATCACCAGGAGTCGACATACCAGTCCCACATCCTCGGGGGGAATGGGCGGCGTCATGTCAATGGGTATCCCGTGGCGCGTCTGGCCAAGCTGTGTCGCCGTCTCCGGAGTCACCACTATAAAGCGCCAGTTTTGGGGAAATGGGCGCTGGAAGATAGTTGGAGGCACGTAAGCCTCGGCGCCCGGCCAATCAAATTCCCTCGGGACGCCGCTGGCCACTACGAGTCCGCCGCTCTTGAATATGCCCACACATACATCGCACTTGTCCCCGGGCAACATCATCCGCGCCACATCTTCTATGGTCAGCCCCAAGTCGTACAGAGTAGAAAGCGCTGAGCCCACAGAGAGCGAAAGCAGACTTCCTGATCCCAGCCCTATATGGGCCGGGATTGACTCCCGTACAACGATTCGCGCCCCTGATCCGATCTGCGCTTTGTCCATGAATGTCCTGGCCAAATCGGACACGCGCGCGGTGTCGAATCCCTCCACGACCAGCCCGTCCTGGCGCTCGGCCCGAAGCACAATTCTCGGGCCATCGAGCGCGACCCCAATGCCCCCATACATCCGTCCTAGCGAGCCGTTCAGATCCAGCTGGCCAAGATGTAATCGGCACGGAGCGGTCACCCTCAACATCTCTTGCCTCACTCCTTCGGCGCCAACGATCCCATACCTTGAACTAAGTGTATCACGAAATGAAAAAGACCGGCGCTTCTGCCCACACCGGTCTGGCTGTCAACCTCGCCTAAGCCCCGCGCCCATCGGACCCAGTTCCCATCACACCACGCTGGCTTGGGCGCCCCGACAACTGAGACCGCTGTGACCGCCCCGGTCGCCGTTGGCGCTGGCGCTGGCATTGCTGGCGCTGGCGCTGCCGCCTCCGCCAGGCGCGACCTTGGCACGCCGGCCGATGCCTACGACCACCTGTTGCCGCACGTTGTAGTCCCCCGACTTCAGCAGCACCTGGGCGCCGACCCTATGGTCCTGCGAGATGATGATGGGCGCAAGCAAGTTGGCAGTGATCATCGGCGGTTCGCCCTCGCGCCTCCCCGCCTTCACTGTGAGCACCGTAAGCATCAATGCTCGATCCGGCGCTGCGATTCCCAGGTCCCGCGCTGCCTCATCCGGTAGGTCCGGCCGGTAGTCCGGGAATAGGTCGAACGGGTTGGCGACCACCAAAGCAAGACTCGGATCGTCCACGCTGTGCAGCCATTTGATCCTGGGACTTCCCGCATGGTCCAGCAGGAAGAACCTGCGGACATCCTCGAACCCCGGAATGCCCTTGGGGAACAGGATTATCTTGTCGTCGTCTACGCTCAGCGTGCCGAATCGAACGCTTTCAACCTGCATATTGACTCCTCCCAACCAAGTCAAAGGTCACAGGCCTGTGCAACCAAAACCGTCTGGTTCTCTGGGGCAGCCAACACGATATCGCGAGGCTCCCGCGCCTCAACGTCATCGGCGTCATAGAGCACCCGCACCGTGGGCCTGGTCGTCAGGCCCTTGTAAACTCGGGTCACAACGCCTCGCTCGCCCGTGTTAAGCCGCACCATAGTGCCCACCGGATACGGAGCCACATACTGCATCACGCCCAACACTGTGGTGCGCTCAAACTCGAACCCTGCAGCACTGGTCACGAAGTCGAAGGCCTCCTGAGGCGAAAGCCTCTGCCCCATCTGGTTGCCCTCGGCAATCAGGCTGCAGTACATATCGGCAACTGACACGATTCTCGCCAGTGGCTCAATATCATTTCCGGCAAGTCCCCTCGGAAAACCGCTGCCATCGTGTCGTTCTTCGTGTTGATACACAATGGCTTTGCTGTAGGCGGAAAATTGCTGGTCCTGCCGGAGCACCCTAAGAGACATCTCCGGATGCCTGGACGGATCATCCGTAAGCGCCGTGCCTATATCACACAGGAGCGCCCCAAGGCCCACATCGTGCGCCCTCCGAGCCAGACCTGCCTTGGCGGCAACGAACATCGACACTGCGGCCGTGTTCAGCGGCACTATGTAGTCGAACTCGTCCGCCGCTGCAAGCGGCGACACCTCGATCGTGTTCTGACCGGACGCCTCCAAGCTCTCCTCGATGTCGCGCACCAGAGCCAGCAAATCGTCGAAGGGCACGCGCACACCCTCAGCCTCGCCGGCAGCCTGCACATGCTCACGAAACTGACGCATGAGCTGATGCCCGCGCGTCATCGCCTCGCGCGGAATCGAGTGCACCACCACAACATCCTCTGTGCGCGGGTCTTCCACCGCAATGGCGCCGCATCCAACTCCCGCCAGCCTGGCAACGGCGCTTTCGTTCAGCACTGTGCCCGCGTGTAATCGCACCACTCCGGCCTCGTTGTATATGTGTTCAGCCAGCTTCATCCCCGGCCTGATCTGCTCGGATACAACTCTTATCATCGAGTAGCAACTTCCTTCCCGAGAGGCGCCCGCCTATAGAAAAAGGGCGATGTGCTCATGAACCCAAGTTCCCGACTGTTCAGGATAGTCTCGGTACCTCCAATGAAAAGAACACCTTCCTCTTTCAGGCTCTCCCGGAACTTGATGTACAGCGCCTGTTTAGCCTCGTCAGTGAAGTAAATCACAACGTTGCGACAGAGAATCAAGTCGAGATTTCGCTCAAACCTGTCGGCAAGCAGATTGTGCATCTTAAACTGCACTCTTGATCTGATTTTGGGCGAGATCACGTAGTTAGCTTCGTCGCGGGTGAAGTGCTTTGCAAGCCTGGCTCTGGACACGTTCCTCACGTCTAAGACTCCATACACTCCCGCCAGAGCCTGCGCAATGGCCCCGGAATCGATATCGGTGGCTAGGAGCTTATGATAGCCTTTGGGGGCTATGTCGTCCAATATCATGGCAACAGAGTATATCTCCGCTCCATTGGAGGCTCCCGCGCTCCATATGTTCAGGTTGGGGCTTCTGCCGAGCAACTCGGGCAGTATCTTCTTCTCGAGTTCTTCGAATTTCTCGGGATTTCGAAAGAACTCAGACACATTTATCATTATGTGGTTGCGAAACCTCTCCAGCTCATCGGCGTCTCTTTGGATTATATTCCCATACGCCGCGAAGGTCGTCGCTCCGGCCTTCTCAATCAGGCTTCGGATGCGCCTTTGCATCTGCTGCGACTTGTAAAGGCCGAGATCTATCCCTGTGAGTGTTATTACCTTTCGCCGAAAAACCTCGTAATCTGCGGCGTCAACATAGCTCATCAACAATACCTCACGGTTCAGTGTTGCTTGTGGCGCTTATAGCGAGAGAACAGCATCCACAATCTCATCGGCGATTCTCGTAAGCGGCACGACTTTGTCTGCAACGCCCTTGTCCACTACCGACTTGGGCATGCCATATACAACGCAGGTCGATTCGTGCTCGGCTATGGTCTTGCCCCCGGCGCGCTTAACCCGCGCCATGGCGTCCGCCCCGTCCGAACCCATTCCCGTCATGATCACGCCCACCATCTTGCTCCCAAACAGATCGAGGGCGGAGTTCATAGTTATGTCTACCGCGGGCTTCACCCCATGCAGAGGAGGACTGTCGTCCAAAGCCAGCGTCCCATCGGATCCGACCACCATGTGCCGTCCGCCCGCGGCGATCACCGCCTCGCCTTCGGAGATGGCCTCGCCGCCCTGAACCTCGGCCACCCGGATCTTGGACGTATCGTTCAGACGGTCAGCCAACGACCTGGTGAACCCGGCCGGCATGTGCTGTACTATCAGCACGCCCGCCGGCAAATTGGGAGGCAGCCATGGAATTACCTGCGTGAGAGCCCTTGGACCGCCCGTGGAAGTGCCTATCACAACCACCTTGCGAGCTTTCACTCCCGCCCGAGCACGAGCGCCCCGAGTGCCGCCGCCGGCAGGTCCGGGGCTCCTCCCGGCGCCTGCCCTTGCCCCCGCCCCTGCTTGCGCGCCGAGGCCCGTGGTGCGCGGCGCTGTTCTCGCATTGTCGACCAGGCTGCGCACGCGCCCCGCGCTCACAGCCGCCGCGGCCCGGATCTTGGCGACCAGCTCATCGCGGACGACTGCGATATCCAAAGATATGGCGCCGGACGGTTTGGGGACAAAATCAACCGCGCCGAGGCTCAACGCCCGCAAAGTCACCTCCGCCCCGGCCTGCGTCAGGCTGGACAGCATGACCACAGGTATGCCCAGCTCCGACACGAGAACCGGAAGCGCCGCTAGCCCGTCCATGACAGGCATTTCAACGTCCAGAGTGATCACATCCGGACGAATGCTCCGGGCCTTCTCGATGCAGTCTGATCCGTTGCGGGCCGTGCCGGCTACGGTGAGTTCCGGATCCGATGTGATAAGGTCGGATATGACCTTCCGCATAAACGCAGAGTCATCGGCGACCAATACAGAGATTTGCGCCATCAGCCGATCAACTTCCTCACGGAAACCATCACATTGTCGGGTTCGTAGGGCTTGACGACAAAGTCTTTGGCCCCCGCCTTAATGGACTCGATGACCATCGCCTGCTGACCCATGGCTGAAACCATCACCACCTTAGCCTGCGAATCTACCTGTCGGATTTCCTTGAGCGCAGTGATGCCGTCCATCACGGGCATGGTGATATCCATGAGCACCAAATCCGGCTTGTGTTCCCTGTACATATTGAGCGCTTCGAGCCCGTTTTCCGCCTCGAGAACCTGGAATCCGTTCTGCGACAGCAGCTTCCCAACCCTCATGCGCATGAAGGCCGCATCGTCTACTACAAGAACAGTCGCCACTTGCCAAACACCCCCAGTGAGCTACAGCTCTCTCTCTGCCATGCCAGGTTCCCGCACATAAACCTTGCCCGAACCTACCAAGTATCGCATGGTACGCCCTGTCGTACCGCCAACATCGTGGGCAACCAGCGGCACTCCTGCTTCATCAAGCGCAGCGCGAACCGCCTTGGCATTGCGCGCTCCTATGTCGAGTATCTGAAGCTCGGCAGGTACCTGAAACATCCTGGCTCCTCCGGCAATCTTCGCAACCAGACGTCCTCTTGACGCCCCAAGACCGACTACGCGGTCCAAAAGCTCGCGTACGCCCGTATCCGCATATCGGGCAAGCTCGTCAGAAGAGCTGAGGGCGCCATATTCGCCCAATCTCGCCGGCAAGAGCACGTGAACCATTCCCCCGGTTCGGACGGCCCTATCATGAACAACGACCCCGATGCACGAGCCAAGCCCATATGCCACTAGTTCGATGTTGTTCTGCGCCGTTGCGTACAACTCGCCGATGCCGATTGGTATCACGTTAGGTCTCCCCAACTCCATTCCGTTCCTCCACGACTCTTCTGACCAAGCTGGGCACGTCGACAATCAGGGCCACCCTCCCATCTCCCAAGATGGTCACTCCCGACACACCTGGTATGTTGCCGACGAACGTGCCAAGGCTCTTGATGACTATCTCCATCTCTCCGACAAGCCTGTCGACAGCCAGGCCGACCTGGCCTTCGTGGCACACGGCGACCACCACAAACACTCTCTCTTTCTTGGCGGGCGGATGCTCCGAACCATCGGCATCGCGCACATCGAAGATCTCGCCCAGCCTCAGCAGGGGTATGACCTCTCCCCTAAGACGGATGGCCTCATGGCCTCCCACAGACTTGATGTCCGATGACTCAACTCTGGCTATCTCTCTCACCGAGTTGAGCGGAACCGCGTAGATCCGCTCGCCAAGCGAGACCAGGAGGGCCCGGATTATCGCCAGCGTCAGCGGGAGTTTCACTGTGAAAGTGGAACCGCGGCCGATAGCGGTGTCGATAGCAATGCTTCCATTGAGCTTCTCGATGTTCTTGCGGACGATGTCCATCCCCACGCCTCTGCCCGACACATCATCGGCCTTGGCCGCTGTGGACAAACCCGACATAAAAACAAGGCCCATTGCGTCCTTGTCGGACATCCTTGCCGCCGCTTCTTCGCTTATGATGCCTCTGCGAACCGCGGACGCCTTGATCACCTCAGGATCGATGCCGCGCCCATCATCGGCCACTTGTATGACGATGTAGTTCTCCTGGTGAAACGCGGACAGCCGCACAGTGCCCTTCGCGGGCTTGCCTGCCTTCACACGTTCCTCCGGCGACTCGATCCCGTGGCCTATGGCATTGCGCAGCAGGTGGATGAGGGGGTCTCCTATCTCTTCCGACACCGACCTGTCGAGCTCAGTATCCTCGCCCTCGATCACCAGCTCTACCTCTTTGCCCTGTTTCTGGGCGGTATCTCGCACCATCCGCGGAAAGCGCTTGAAGACGTTGTCGATGGGGAACATCCGCGCTTTGTTGATGGCCTCCTGAAGCTCAGTAGTGAGACGGCCGATGTGCGTAGACGTCCTGTTCAGTTCGGACACCACTTCGTCGCCGCCGTAATTCTCAGCCAGCCTGCTCTCGACCTGAGCTAGGTGTGTTCGGTCGATGACCAATTCCGCCACAAGGTTGGACAGAATATCCAGCCTAGCCACGTCAACCCTCACAGTAGTAGCCCGGGCCACCGTGCCGGCGGCAACCGCGGCCGCGCGTACGGCGGCTTTCCCAGCGGTCGGCGAACCCGCCTGAGCCGCCGCACCCGTTCCCGCACGCGATCCCACTGGGGCTCCGGCGGCAGCGGAATCTGCCGAAGCGCCTCCATGGACAGGCCCACTAGCAGCAACTGCAGCAGCAGTGGCGGCCGCGGCCCGAGTGGACCCAACGTGACCCACGTGAATTACGCACGCGGTCTCTACATCAGACACGTCTTTGGCCGCCGAAACCAGCGGTTCCAATACGTCTCCATCGTACTCCACCACAACCACCAAGTCGGATATGTCATCGCCCGCCTCAATCCTATCCAGACCTGGTTGGGAGAAGGCTATGCCGCCCAGCGCCGACAGCCTGTCGATGACCTGATACGCCCTGACCGATGGCATTGGACAGGTTTTGCTGAAGGTGACACGGATCTTCACATCGCCCGGACCTGCTAGTTCGCCGGCGTACACGCCATCGGATGGCATGGCTGCGGCCTGGTCAAGGGCAGCCGCGCCCGCTGCATCTCCGTTTGGGCCCGCGTCCACGCCTGCGCCTTCATGCCCATCGGCCCATTCGATCACATCCAGCAGCCGATCGTTCAGCGCAGTGATGTCGGCGCCGCTGTCTTGCGCGGTAGATATCTCGCGGTTGAGTACCCTCAGCATGTCGAGGCACTCGAACAGCAAGTCCATCAGAGCCGATGTGACATCGACCCTCGACTTGCGGACCAAATCGAGAGCGCTCTCCATTGAATGCGTCAGTTTGGCCATCTTGTCGTGACCAAGCGTAGCAGACGATCCTTTGAGGGTATGCGCAGCCCTGAAGATCTGCGCGATCACCTCCGGATCGTCACTCGTCTGCTCCAAAGCGAGTAGTCCGTCTTCAAGAAACTGCAATTGTTCATCGGCCTCAGCCAGGAACACTTTGATGTCATCGTCTGTCATGCCGGGAAACTGAAGCATCGGTCTTCCCCCTAAACCTCCTCAGCCAGAACCTCGCTTATCGCTTCCTGCTCGTGGCGAGATAGAACGAAGTCCAGGTCGAGCAGTACCACTAACTTATCTTCGAGCTTTGCGATGCCTCTGAGGTAGCTGGAGTCGATACTGGCAAGTACAGGAGAGGGAGGTTCGACTATGTCGGCAGGTATGCGCAGTACCTTTGACACTGCATCCACAATCATGCCAATGAGGTTGTTTTCCATGTGTACCACGACGATTCGAGTGTCCTTGGTGTGCTCAGCCGGAGGAAGGCCGAACCTCTTCCTCAGGTCGATCACGGGTATCACGTGTCCCCGCAGGTTTATCACGCCCACCACGGACTCGGGCGCATGAGGTATCTCCGTTATCTCCTGCATCCTGTTGATATCCTGAACCCGGGATATGTCGACTCCGTAGGACTCATCCGCCAGCTCGAATACGACCAGCTGCATCTCGGCGCCAGCAATCACCTGTTCCATTCGCGTCGCCCCCAAATATTGATCTATCTCAGATATTGAAGCAGCCCGGCCTGTACCGACTTGGCCGCGGCCGCCAGCGCGGCCTGATACACGACTCCCTGCTCGGCAAAGCGCATTACGGCCTCTGCCATGTCTGCGTCTTCAGTTTTGCTGAGCAATTCGGTGATGGAGACACTGTCGCTTTCGAGTCGGTTGATCACAAGCTCCAGACGGCTACCCCGACCGCCCAGCTCCGCCCGGAATTTCAGTACTTGGCCTATTGCGTCATCCAGACTAGACAGGTCCGAGCCGGAAAGCTCTGTCACATCGCTCGCCGCAAGGTGCTGCTGGACTTGGCTAACTGTCTTGAAGATGTTCACGCCGCCGCCGGATCCCAAGAACACCTGCCCGCCGGTGAGGTTGATATCCAGGGTAAGGCCAGGTCCAACTTCGACACGATTGACGCCCCAGTCGCCTTTGTAGATGACCGGCCAATCGGGGTCGCTCGGGTCGGCCATCGCCTCAAACGGGTTGACGCCGGTCTTGTAACCTGCGTACATGTAGGCCCCTAGGTGCGATGCATTTCCGGCGTGCACCAGCTCGTCGAATAACTCGCCTACTTCTACCGCCATCGCCTCGCGCTCAGTGGGAGTAGCGCTGTCGGTCGCTCCGCGCACCACCAACTCGCGCACGCGGTTGAGTATGTTGCCCACCTTGTTCAGGTTGTCGTCGTACATGCGAACAGCAGTCTCGGCGGTCTCCGCATTCTTCCTGTATTGCTCCACGCCATGAAGAACCGAGCGCAGCCTCACAGCCCTGGCTGCGCCGTGCGGATCGTCCGACAGCCGGTTGATGGTCCGCCCGGAGGCTACCTTCTCCTGGCAATGGATATACTGGCGAAAGGCCCCGTTCACGTTGCGTATGGCCTTGTCGATCATGGTGTTGTTGGTCACGCGCATTTGGCAACACTCCTACTTACCTGCCGACTATCCCGGTGCGATTGATAAGCGTGTCGAGCATCTCGTCCACAACCGTTACCAGCCTGCACGCGGCATCGTACGCCGCCCCATATCTGATGAGTTGCATCATCTCTTCGTCCAGCGAAACGCCGGACACCGCATCCCGCCGCATCTGCTGCTGCTGCAGAACACCATCATACACATCGGCAGCCCTGGACGATTCCTGAGTCTGCAGCCCCAACTCAGTGATGACGCTACCGTAAAAGTCGCGGAAAGACGCTGTGGGCGGAGTCCCCACCATCGTCAGCACGTCTTTGAGCTGAGCGATTGCGAGGGCGTTTCGCCCGTCTCCCGGCGTGGGGGTAGGCGGTGAGGCCTCAGGACCCTCGGCGGCTGCTATCAGATTCGGATCATTCCTCAGGGTGTCCGCCACCGCAAAATCGGCCGCCCCGGCGCCTGTGAAGAAGTCACCGCCGGCAGCGCCACTCATGTCGACGCCCAAACGGTGCTGCTCGTTCACCACATCCTTCAAGGCCATCGCAAGCTGGTCCAGTTTGGCCTCATATGACGGGATTATCTCGTTCTTCGCCTCGAGCAGGCCTTGGATCCGCCCGCCCGAAAACGATCCGGAGGCGTCTATAGTAAAGGCATTCACGCCCGATACCAGTATCCTGCTTCCAACGGCCACGTTGACCGTACCTTCTTCGGTCTCCACCACGGTGATATTGACATCCTGGGCCAGTTGATCCAGGAGAAGATCGCGCTTGTCCATCAAATCGCTGATGTTTTCGCCCACGACCCCGCCCCGCACGATCTCGTAGTTAAGTCGCGAAATAGCCTCGCCCGTGGCGTTCACCCTGTGGACCAGTGAATCGATGTTGACCTGGATATCGTCGGACGCCTCCTTGAGCTGCCTTGAAATCAGACCAAGAGCCGATGCAAGAGTAGTGGCCTCCTGAATGACAGCCGTGCGCCTGCCAGGATCGGTGGCGCCCCCCGACAGCTCCTGCCACGCTACCCAGAATCGGTCCATCATAGTGGAAAGGCCGATATCGCTGGGTTCCTTGAACATCTCCTGCAATTCTTCGAGTACGCCGTTTCTGGCTTCCCACCGACCAAGCGATCCGAGAGAATGCCGAATCTGCATGTCAACGAATTGGTCGCGCATGCGTTCGATAGTCGCAACCACAACGCCCGTCCCCGGTTGCATCGCGCCGGGCGCAGGAGGCGTTGCGACCAGCTGGGCGCGCTGCCTACGATACCCCGGCGTGCTGGCGTTGGCCATGTTGTGCCCAGTTACATCTATCGCCGTCCGCTGGGCGAAAAGCGCCCGACGGGCAGTCTCCAGACCAGTAAAGGAAGACCTCAGCATCCGTGCTTCACCCCTTGCCTGTTACGCCGTATCGTTCACAGCAGCCGACGAAGCTTGCCTGTTGAGAATGCCAAGACGGCTGTAGATAGAGCTGTCGCCGTTGGCGCCGGCGATCAACTTGATGGTGTTGTCGATATAGCTCAGAGCATCGATGAGAAGGCCGGCGTTGACCGCGTTGGCCGCTGCGATGTCGCTGAGCAATCCTGCGATTTTGGATTTCACGTCAGCAAGCCTGGCTTGGTCGGCGTCCTCCAAAGACGCCGCCAGGGCAGCTATGGCCGACTCCGGATCATCGCATCGCTCGCCGCCGGATTCCATCGCAAACCGGGACGCAAGCTCTGTGATGGAGACCTCGATGTCCCTGATCTTCCGGATCGTCTCTTCTGCCCTGGATACCAGCTGTGCAAGACGGAGCACGTCTCCCGAGACAATTGCGGCCCGCTGCGCCCGCGTTGCTACCAGGAGTTCTGAGCACAAGCTCAACTCCTGATCAATCATCTTTGTCAGTTCTATCGCGTATTCCACCTAGGTCACCCCGCCGCACGGCCCGGCTGAAGACTTTGTCAGCTATCTCCTTGCCGGAAACCTTGTAAGTGCCCGCCTCCACCTGTTGGCGGACCGACTGGACCTTCTCCTCCCGCAAGTCAGAAATGGAGGACAGGACCTGCATGGCGCGGTGCATCACTTTGCCCTCGTCGGATATGGATACCTGGTCGGGCACGGCGTTGCCTTGCCGGTCAGCCCTCTTCGCCTTGCCTGCGGTCTGAGAGTATAGCTTCATGGGGTCGAATCCCCGGCTTCCAGTAACCTTCAAGGCCATCACCTCACCAAAGTTCTAGCTTTGTTATCGGCATGGCCCGCCGCTTTCTTTAGACCCTTCCCCTGCGCGTCTATTCTATGGCTACCTACCCCGGCGCCTACGTTCGGGAGTAACCATCCTCCTGGTTCTGGCTCGATCCGCATCGCTGAGCTCGCCTCGGCCGCGAGCCGCCCCCCCCACATCGCCTGGACCGTCTGAGCGCACATCGCCCGCTCCGCTGCCCGGCCCGACCGCGCTCGATAAGGCTCGGTCGAACTTCCTCAGACAGGGACCACAGTACTGACCAGCCACTATAGGAGCGCCGCACGCCCTGCAGTTGCGCACCCGAACGTAAGTGGGCGTAGCTTTTAGGCGTTCGTCACGTATCAGCCTCAGGACGATCTGCGCATCTACCGCTGTGGCCTGGGATATCTCCTCGATTGTGGCATTAGGGCTGTCCCTTAGGTAGTCCATCACTAACTCCACCTGCTCCTGTTCTTCTCCAATGCAGTCGGAGCAGATCGGCCGGGACAGCCTGTTGAACAGCTTCCCGCACCTTGTGCAATTACCTAGCGGCATTGGCACTCACTTGCCTTCTGTTGCCAACGACATCCTTCTTGATGAACTCAGCAAGCCCAATGCCTCGTCCCTGCGCCAGAGCGCGGGCCAGTTCGGCATCGAGCATACCGCGGACGACCTCCTGCTCATGAGAGGAGAACAGCCCGTCCTTGGGCAATCCGGCCCTGGCGGATTTCAGGATTGTCTCTATGAATATGGCCTCGAACTCCCGGCAAGCCTGGATCAACTTGGGGTCGCACTCCCCGCCCGTGTCTGTCGTATCTACTCTCGCCGCGCTGCCGGCGGGCGCGCTGCCGTTGTACACGCCGCTGCCTACTGCGCCGATTGTCATATCTGACGCCTCCCGATCACATTACTTCCAGCTCGGCCTGAAGAGCACCGCATGCCTTCAGAGCTTCCATGATACTCATGATATCCCGCGGTCGCGCGCCCACTGCATTCAACGCCCCTACCAACGCCTGGATGGTGGACCCGGCCTCGAGCACAACCGCGCTGCCAATAGCATCGTTGGCGGCGCCGGCTGCTGCAGTCGCCCCAGGGTTCGTAGGCGAATCGGCTGCCCCGGGCGCGCCCACTCGCACGTTGAAGCCGTTATACGAAACCGCTGCCGCGCTGATTCGGACATTGGCGCCGATCACGACCACTCCGGTGCGGGAGTTGATGACCACCCGCGCGGGCGCATCCGGCTTGACCTGGAGTTCGCCCACCTCCGCCACGAACGGCGTGGGCATCTGCCGCAGGCTCTCAGGCACCCTTACTTGCACTGAACCGCCGTCCACAGCAACGGCCGCGCCATCGCCGAACCGGGCGCACACTGCATCCGCGATTCGGGACGCAGTGGTGTAGTCCGGGTTGATCAGCGATAGAACAAGGAACCCTTCTTGCGACACCATCTCCACGGGTACGTATCCCTCAACTGTGGCGCCGGAGGGGATGCGGCCCACTGTAGGCATGGCGTCCGCGCCTGCCACGATCTGCCCCTGAGCCACCGCATACACCTTGCTGTCCAGTCCGGCCAGCTCTGTAAGGAGCAACGTGCCGCCCAAGAGGCTCTTGGCGTCCCCGATTGAAGAGGCGACGATGTCTAGAGCATCGCCCGGTTTGGCAAAAGGCGGCAGAACCGCCGTGACCATCACCGCCGCAACGTTCTTCGACTTGACCTCGGACGGATCCACGGTGATCATGAACCTCTCCAGCATGTTGGCGATGCTCCGAGCTGTGTAGGGAGCGCTTCGGCTGTCGCCTGTCCCCCTGAGTCCCACGACAATCCCATATCCGATAAGCTGGTTTCCTCGCACGCCCAACACGCGTGTTATGTCCTTTACACGCACAGTCGGCCCCGGCTCATTCGTCGCTGCGTGCACACCGCCGGACGCCAGCATCAGAACCGTTGCGACCATGAGCGCCAGCGCCAGTGCGATGGCCAGAGCATTCGTCAGGGCTTGTCTGCGCTGGCGTCCGGGCGAGCCATCGCTGTCGTGAGCGCGTGCGGCGGAAAGCGACTCCCAGGCCCGACCGTCCGAACCGTCCGCTTGCCCTGATTCGCGTCCTGCTCGTTTGAGCCAATCTACACTAATGGCCATACCGCCACCCCCCAATGCCCGAGTGCCTCTAGAAAATCCAGTTCCACACACAGACCAGCCCGTCCCAGAGCGTCTTGAAGATGCCGCCCTTCTCGCCTGTGTAGATCCCTCCCGCAAACGCGATCCGCGCATCGGCCACCATTGTAGACGGAATGGTGTTACCGGGAGATATGTCCCGCTGCCTCACAACGCCCGTTATCACCATCTGTTCCTTCTCACGGTTGACCGATACCTCGCGCACCCCGCGAATCACCAGGTCGCCGTTGGGCAGCACCTCGATTACCTGCGCGGTAATGGTGCCGATCAGCTTGCCCGACCTCGATGTCGAGCTGCCTCCCTGGGCTGAGTTACCCAGCGTCACTGCTGCCCCGGTATCGAGCTTGACGGCCTCGAGAAAATCGAACACCGAACCTTTTGGGGTGAGATCGACGCCTAAGCCCTTCTGAGTCTGAGTGTCCGTTCTGTTCTGCGCATACGACACTTCCGTCACTATTATCGTCAGCAAGTCTCCGACCTGCCTGGCTTTGCTATCTGAGTACATCGCCGAGAAGCTAGACTGCCCGGCGCCCGATGCATACAGCGATGTCGCTTGAGCCCCCGTTGCGCACACAAGCATCGCAAATGCCGCAATAGAGGCGAGAGACGCAACCGCGACTATCGCCCTCGCCTTGCCACTCATAACACTCCCCCCATGGCGCCCAAAGTCACCTGCACTGTGCCGGAATCTATTACCCTGCCGGCCACCTCGGCTGCGGAAACGGCGTTCCTGACGCGTATGTGTTGCCCTGGTCGGCCGTTCTCCAAAGCCACGGCAGGCACTGTCACCGAGACCCCGGGGCCCAAAGCCACCAGCAGCACGGCGGCGCCGCGCAGGATGGCCGGCGGCGCAGTTATCTGCATCCACACCGACACCGTGCGGACCGAAGTTCCTCCCGCAAGCACCTTGACGTTGGCCCTCACCAGCGCCGCATCGGCCCCCGGCGAGACCAGAGACGCCTCCAGATGGACCGGGCCCGGAGGCACTGTCAGCCCCTGCGGATAGTCGAACCTGACCACCTTCACGTCCAGCTCGTCTAGGACGTATCCCGCATCAGCGCACACTGCCGCAATCGCCGCCTGCTCTATGCTTTCGGCGGCGACTCGCTGGGCAGCGGCGGTCACCGTCACCTCGTGCGGTCCACAGAACGTGAACGCGGCGGGATCGATACGCTGCTGCCTCATCCTCACCTGTATCTGGCCCAGATTGACCTTACGCGCCGCGCCCGGGATCGGCGCAGCGCCTACCTCCATGCCCTCCAACTGAGCCCGAAGGGCATCATCGAGCACATGGACGCGGGCTATGTCGCCCAGCAGTATCTGAGGCCCCCCAGTGTATGCCGGATCCATGAACTCGATGGTCAGGTCGAGCATGACCGCCGCCGAATCCTCTGCCAGGGCCACGCCGCCGCATCCTGCGCCGCCGAGCGCTGCAACACACACTACCAGGAAGGTAGTGACCGATCTATAGAAGTGGCGCATCATCTCACATCACACCGTTTCGGTCGCGAAACACCAATCGCCTTACCTTCTGAGGTTGTTGGCAACGGCGAGCATTTCGTCCGAAGTCTGGATGGCCTTGGAATTAACTTCGTAGGCCCTCTGGGCGATGATCATGTTGACCATCTCTTCCACTACCTTCACATTGGACATCTCGAGAAACTTCTGAGCGATAGTGCCGATGCCCTCCAGGCCCGGCGTGCCCACTGCAGGATCGCCCGAAGCAGCCGTGGGCTTGTAGAGGTTGCGGCCCAAAGACATTAGGCCCCCTGGGTTGAGGAAACGAGCCAGTTGGATCTGCCCTAGCTCGGTAGGGGTATTGTCGCCTGCCGTCTGCACCGTTACGGTGCCGTCAGTTCCGATAGAGATATCGATGGCGGTAGCCGGAACAACCAGTTCCGGTTCCATGACGAAACCGTCCGAGGTGACTATCCGCCCCTCCGAGTCGATCTTGAACGCCCCCGTTCGGGTGTAGGCAGTCGACCCGTCCGGCAGCAGCACCTGGAAGAAGCCATCTCCCTCGATCACGAGGTCAAGGGGGTTTTCTGTCTGGATGAAGTCGCCCTGCGAAAAGACCTTCTGAACTGCGGCAGCCCTGGTTCCCAAGCCGACCTGGATGCCCGTGGGCACCCGCGACCCCTGGGCCACGGTGCTGCCCGCGCTCCTGATGGTTTGATACATGAGATCCTGAAAGTCAACCCTGCTCTTCTTGAAACCCGCACTGTTCAGGTTGGCCAAGTTGTTCGCGATAACATCCATGTCAAGCTGCTTAGCCAGCATTCCGGTGGCCGCGCTCCATAACGCCCTCATCATGGCGGTATAGACCTCCTTCTTCTGTGGGCTGCGTCAGTCGATCGGCAGCCCGCGGCCCCCGCGTGCGCGGTCCGGCCGCATAATGAAATTGCGTTCTCCACTGACTTGCTCCCCTACCCTACCCTACCCTACCGACCTCGTTGACAGCCTTGTCGAGAAGGGCATCGTGCGAGAGCAACGCGCGCTGGACGGCTTCATACGTCCTGAAACCTGTCAGCATGTCGACCATCTCCCGCACCACGTTGACATTGGACGATTCCAGAGCGCCCTGGACCACGCTGACCTGGCCTGACTGCGCCAGGGCCATCCCTGCAATGCCAGGCTCGCCCTCCGTGCCAATGCGCTCCGCGAACAGCCCCCCGCCGACCTTTGCCAACCATCTGCTCGCCGACTCATCAGCCTCTGTGGGAACCATTACTGCCAGCCTTCCGCATTCCACGCCGTCTGCGTAGACTGTGCCATCGCGCTGCACCACCATGGCCCCGTCTACCCGAATGGGTCCGGTTGTACCCAAAACTCTTTGCCCATCCTGCGTGACCAGGTAGGATTGGCCGTCCAGCCTGAAATTGCCTGCCCGCGTGTACCTGACGCCGGCGTCTGTCTCAACAGCGAACATCCCATCGCCCTCTATCGCCAGGTCGAACGGGTTGCCTGTATCCAGAGTAGATCCTGCCGAGTGGTCGGTGTGGACTGCGGTGATCGCCGTTGTCATGCCAAGACGGCCCAGCGGCGACCTGGCAAGCCCAGATACTATGTCGGAGAATGACTCGCCTACCGCGATATCGCGCTTGAAGCCCGGAGTCGATACATTCGCCAGGTTGTTTGAGACCGCCGACTGCTTAGCCTCCTGCGCCATCATGCCGGATGCGGCTGCGTAGATGCCTCTTATCAATTCCTGCCCTCCTTTCACCCCGATGCGCGAAACTGTGGATTAGCGAAAATCGCCCACTTGCTACTCAAAGCAAG
This sequence comes from uncultured Clostridia bacterium, assembly GCA_964471415.1. Taxonomy (GTDB): domain Bacteria; phylum Bacillota; class DTU025; order DTU025; family DTU025; genus UBA5389. The sequence continues at coordinate 18,420 of CAYYHF010000015.1, forward strand.
ATATGTGCCAAGCGACAGGCGCGCCGCACTCGACCGCGGGTCGGCCATGCCGAGCGTGCGGTTTGGCGGCGAACCCGCACGCTCGCCTTCGCGACCGAGGCCGCCCGCACGACTGCCGCCGCGGTCGTCCGGACGGGCTGATGCCCAGCTAGAGTGGATGTTTGACACCCCTGGAGACCCTGGTGACGTCCAGACCCACACGCAGATTCACATGCGGACTGATCCATAGGCGCGGGTCCGGGATGCACGCGAAGAGCAAATGAAAGGCGCCCCGTCCGTGGAGCGCCTCTCACTGGCTGGTACATTTGTTTCTCGAACCGGGTAAGATTTTCTCACCACGTGGCGCGCCGCCCTGGACCGGGGGGATATCCGAACGACATTGCGTCTCGTACGATCGATGCTGATTCGACACCGGCTGCGTCAGCTGCCAAAGCCAATTCTCGTTGTTTTCGCGTCTGCCGGCCTCCCGCTATGGCCCCCGCTATAGCTTGGCGCTCAGCGCTTCTACGATGAACCTAACCCCTTCTGAGAATCCCTGACGATACATGAACAAGGCCGTATAGTCCTCCAGAGCGTACATTGCCTCCACGAGCTCCTCCAGGCTTTTCCGCATCTCCTGATCCTCAAGGTTTTGCCTCAAGCGCGCCTTAAGCTTACAGGCATCGTTGGTCTTGTCCCGATAGTCGGTACGATTCTTCGCCGCAGAAACGCGCTCCATGCGATCGTACAGGAACTCCTGCATGTCCATTGTGAAGCCGTCAGTCAGCTGCTCTATAGGTCTCAGCAGGATATCGCCCATCGTATCACCTCCAAATGCCGATTCTCCCGACTCTTCCCCCCGTGGTACACCAAAAGCCAGCTAAGCCTGGGAATAGCGCGCCTCGAATCTGCTAACCAGATAGAGGGGCTCGCATTCCTCGCCGAGCTGGCTACTGTTGACCGCCGCTTATCCAGGCGCCTGTCGAAACGGGCGCACGGACGGCGGTTGCTCAATATGAGCTAGTTATTCTCCCTCAGCGCCACATGACCAGTCACCACGCCAAAGTCAGTGTGGAAGGGA
>CAYYHF010000016.1:0-19335 GCA_964471415.1 uncultured Clostridia bacterium
CTGATGCCGTCCATTTGCTCCAGTCCTGCATCCTAAGAAGCGCCGAGTCGGGATAGGGATACACAGACGCAGATACCAGGGTTCCCGGCGATACATCGCGGATCATCGAGACCAGCCTACCTACGAAGGCGTCCAGATTGCGGCATCGCCAATCGAGCCATTGATTCCATCTGGAAATATTGAGTCCGATAGAGCGCGGCGCGAAACCCAGATCGGCCGTGGCCAGCTCCAGCACTCGGGGATTGTAGTCGTAGGGCGTGTCCTTCCCTTCAGGGTAGCACACGGAATCGAGATGGACGCCGTCCAGAGCATAGCCGGTGACCAGCTCGCGCAGGATGTCCATGGCGAATTGCTGCACTTGGGGATGGGCGGGCGACAAGAAGCATCGACCGCCGCAAGAAGCAGCAGCGGCCGCAGGGGTCGGATCATCTCGCGTCATGGCAATCCAGTCCGGGTGCTCCAGAAGCAGAGGAGGCGGAGTGCCGTCGTCGGAGGCCTGTCCGGCGTCGAAAACCTTCACCCATGCATGCACCGACAGCCCTGCTTGTTTTCCTTCTTCCAGCGCAACTTGGAGTGGGTCGAAGCCCAGAAGCGCGGAGAAGACGGGATCCTGCGCACAAGTCCGCGATGGGTAGAGAGCGCGTCCTTGTGAGTAGGCGGACACGAATACTGTGTTGAAGCCGGCTGCAGCCAGTCGCTTGAGATCGTGTGCGATGCCCTCTCGGTCAGTCGCCGGAGTGTACCAGGCGGCGCGGGTCTTGAGTTGGCCCAGGTTGAATCCTGCGCCGTGCTTCATGTTCACCAGGTAGTCGATGGTGTTCGTTATCAGGGCGGCCACTTCAGGGACGGCAGTATTCTCCGCGCTGAACAGATTCTCAGAGCAGTAGATCCCATACCTGGTCTCCGTCATTGCTAGGCGTCCATCGGGCCATTTGGCCAGCATCAACGCATCGGGGTTGATGCGGTTTGTCAGCCCCAGCTGGCGTGGGACTGGTACGGGCGAGTCCAGGCCTCGGAAGATAGGGTGGGACTTGGCAGCAAGAGACATTGGGACCGCATCGACTTCCTTTACGGACAGATGCCTGACTCCCATTATCCGAGTGAGTTCGTAGTCGGAGCGCTCGCGCCAGAAGTCATCGCGCAAAGAGGTATCGAATGTGGCGAAGATCCTGCCGCCGGCCTCCGTGAACTCCGCAATCTTCTCAGCTGCCAGTTCGGAGAGGCAGGATGTGGACGGCAGCACCAGCGCCTTGTAGGATTGGAGGGCGCCTATCTCCAGGTCGTGGTCGCTGATGACGGCGGCTGATATTCCTGCTTTGGCTAGGGTGCTGATAAGCCAGGTGGTATCCAGGAATTCCGACTGGTAGTCCCATGCATTGAGAGAGGCGTAATGCCGCGTATAGCCCGAGTCGACTATCGCGACCTCCGCTCCCAAAGCTGTGATGGGCGGTTCTTCCGCTGCGAGCGTTGTTTGGCTCGGGGGGTCGAATGGGCTGATGCAGCATATTGATACCACCGCCAAAGCGGCGAGCGCGATGCGAACCGTGCGGATCAAGCGCATCAATACATGTTCACTCTCCTTATAGGATAGGCGACCTCTTGAGGCGGCCTGCCGATATGAATCGAAATCTCATTCGTCGTGTTGACCGGCTTTTCCTCTAGGACAGAGCGGATGCGAAGGAAAAGCGCCTCCTTGGAACGAACATACTAGTAAGCTGTAGTGCACGATGGGGAGGTATCAACAGCATGCGAAGGTCAAGCAGCGTCTCAGTGGTTTTCGGCATCATCTTGGTCCTCCTGGGAGTAGCTTTCCTTCTGAATAACCTGGGCGTGACTCGAATCAACATACGTGAGGTGATCGAGACCTACTGGCCGCTGGTTCTCGTAGCGCTGGGGCTATCGGCGGTCCTCAGGCCGCGCGGCGACGAACCAGTCCGCGACGACTACCAACATCGCGGAGCGACCTCGGATCCGGACCAGAAATCGGACCCGACTCCGGAATCGGCCTCAGGCCCGCACTCGCATCCGTACTCGGACTCGGAATCCGGCGATGCGCCGGCCGGGGCCGGGTATCCCGAAGAGATCAGTCCCGCACGCGAGGCTTCAGGTCCGAATGTGGGCGGATGGATCCTGATAGGCTTGGGTGTGCTGATACTTGCCGCGAATACACGGTTTTGGGGATTCGATCTCAGCCGATTGTGGGGGACTTTCTGGGCGGCGGTGGTCATATTGATCGGCTGGAGCGTGTTGCGGTCGTCGCCTCCCCAAGGCGCGGTAGGGAGTACTCACTGGGTGGTCATGAGCGGACTGGATCAGCGCGCCACAGATTGGCCGCTCAGAAGCGGATCGTATGTGGTGGTCATGGGCGGCGCCGAGCTGGACCTGCGCGTGGCGGATATTCCCGAGGGGGACACGTATCTTGACCTGACTGCGATCATGGGCGGAATAGACGTGATCGTCCCTTCTGACCTCGGTGTGGAGTGCGATGGGACTGCCGTTTTGGGGGCCGTGACAGTGCTTGGGCAGTCCTCGGGCGGTGTTGTCGCCACCCGGACGTTCGCTAGGGAGGGGGCTGCCGGATGTACGAAACGACTGCAGGTGAGGTGCAGGGCCATCATGGGCGCAGTGGAGCTTAAGTAGGGATTCGCAGTTTCGCGTCGAAGACCTAAAAAATACGATAGGTTGCGAACTACATTCCTCCGAGTCCCCTTGCCTAATGCCCGGGCGCCGTGGCTGCCTGGGGCGATGGGAGGCGGACCGACAGGGTGCGCCGGGAAACAGGCGCGCCTCCCAGTGCGGAAAGGAGGTAGCATATTGCCTGGTATCTGTACGCCAAAGGCTGCGAAGGCCAAGAGACGATGCAGCCTGCATCGGCTTGCTCTAGCGCTTGCGGCGTTTTTCTTGGTGTGCGCCGTTTCGGCTGCCCTGCCCGGTGCGAGGGTGTGGGCGCTTTTCGGTCGCTCCGGTCTGTCGTTTGCAGTGGTCGGCGACAACCAGGGGCGGAACGAGGTGTGGGACAAGGTTATCGACGCGATCAACGCCGCGCGCCCTCAGTTCCTCTTGCATTGTGGGGATATGGTGGCGTCCGGGACAAGTCAGCAGTATGAGGATTTCGTCGCCGGAGCCAGGAGGCTGAGGATGCCTGTTCATACGGTGTTGGGCAACCACGATGTCAAGGGCGATGGTAGGGCCAGCTACGCCAGGTTGGTCGGGAAGGATGCCTACTACTCGTTTACGCAGAAAGGCTACAGGTTCATAGCTCTCGACAGCTCGATGGGCAGTCTTGACGCAACCCAACTCGACTGGCTCCGCGGCGAACTGGCGATGTCTGGGCCCAAGTTTGTCTTTATGCATATTCCCCTCCGCGATCCCAGGCCCGGCAAGGATCACTGTTTCCTCGATCCCAAGCAAGCAGCCGAACTTCACCGCATGTTCAGCGTGTCGCAGGTGTTAGCTGTGTTCAGCGGTCACGTGCACGTCTTCGCTGAGCAGGTGGTGGACGGAGTTCTCTACGTTACCACCGGCGGCGGCGGCGCTCTGCTGTATGCCAGGCCTGATGAAGGCGGGTTTCATCATTTCGTGATGGTGCGCGTGGACGGCGATCGGGTCCGCGTAGAGGCGGTGCCCGTGAAGGCTGAGATGGAGGAACGACGAATCGTAGTCATCGGCTCTGGGGGGCGGCAACTGGAAATGACCTTGGGCGAAATCGCGGCCATGCCCCGCGTGGAGGCCCAGGCGGCTTTTGAGAACCGATTCGGCAATCTGGGCGGGCAGGGAGTGTATGCGGGGGTTCGCGTTGCATCCCTTGTGGACCTGGTGGGCGGAATGCGGCCCGGGCAGGTTCTTTGGGTGACGTCCAGCGATGGTTACGAGCAGGAATTCGCGTACGAGAACGTGTATCCTTCCGCTAAGTGGTTGGCCATCCAGGGCGAGATGCTTTTGGCCTACGAGAAGGACGGCGCGACTCATCCAGCTTGGGGAGAGAGCCCGCGTATTGTGTTTGCGCCCGTCGATGGCGTTTACCATAACGCCGACTGCGCCGCCACATCCGTTCCGGGCCAGGGGTGGAATGTGTATGAGTCCGCCGGCGCGCGATGGGCGCGCTACGTCAGGAAAATCGAGGTCAGGTAGGGATGGATTGTCGTGCGATAATGCAATCGGGAGGTAGTCAAATGCTGAAAAGAAACCGTACCCTAATGGCGTTGGCCATTGTCACGCTGGCATGCCTCGCGCTGTGCCTAGGGCAGATAGCTACAGCGGGCGAATGGAAGGTCGAGATAGTATCCGGCGACAAGTCGGTAACGCTTACCGGCGCCGATGCCGCCGCAATGAAGGTAGAGACTGTGAATGCCGCTTTCTTGAGAAGTACTGGGCGCATCGAGGGGCCGGCGGCCTACACGGGCATACCGGTAGCCGCTGCTTTGGAGCAGGTGGGCGGCATCCAGCCGGATCAGGCCATTCGCGTGACCGCGCGGGACGGCTATCAGATGGTCTACAGCTATGCCCAGGTCCAGGGGGTCGTGTTCACCTACGACACCGAGGGCAATGTGCTGCGTGTGGGAGGACCGTGTATGATCCTGGCATTCGAGTCTGAGCGCGATGCGCCCGACAAGCTGCCCAGGATCATCTTTGGTCAGAGCGACTCAAGCGTCATCACCGAGGGCCACCTGTGGGCCAAGTCGGTCGCGCGCATAGAAGTCATTGCGGGCGTGGAAGACTGGCAGATCAGTCTGTCGGGTGTGGAGAGCGCTTGGTTGGACAGAGCCACTTTCGAGAGCATCGTCACCTGCCCGAGCACGCCTCATCCCATGGTATCCTGGTCCACTACTGAGAAAGACGGAAGTCAGTCGACATACGAAGGAACGCCTCTTTGGGTCGTTCTTTCCATGATAGACGGCGGCGATACGCCGGACGGTCACTATGTGTTCAACGACGACCTGGCGCAGAAGGGCTATACCGTCAGGGTTGTGTCCAAGGATGGTTTCGCTGCCGAGCTCGACTCGAAACTGGTCGCGCGCAACAACGACATCATCCTGGCCTACGTGATAAATGGCGAGTACCTTGATGAGCGCAGTGGTCCGCTGCGTCTGGTGGGCAGCGGCCTTCCCTCGAAGAAGGACTCGGTTAAGCAGATCGCGGCGATAGAGATAGTCGGATTCTGAGGCTCTGAGTGGAGCAAGGAGGATTCTGAAACATGAGAAACCGGTTTCGAGTCCTATCGGTAACTATCGCGCTGGCCTGTATGCTCTGCGCGGCGACCTCCATCGCGCTTGCCGATGATTGGCAGCTGGAGGTGGTGTCGGGCGACAGCTCGATTGTGTTGACAGCCCAAGATGTGACTGCAATGGAATCGTTGACGGTCAGGGGAGCGATGTTCCGATCCAGTGTGGGGCGTGTGGAAGGCCCATTCTCCTACACCGTGGTGCCGGTGATGGATATCCTCGCTAAAGTCGGGGGAATCCGTCCAGATCAAGCGCTTCGGGTCACTGCGCGCGATGACTTCTCCGAGCTGTACAGCTATGCGCAGTTGGCGGGCAATGTCGTGACCTTTGATGACAAGGGCAAGGTCTTCCGTGTAGGCGGGCCCGAGATGTTCTTGGCCTATTCGTCCGACCGCGATGCTCCGGAGAGGATGCCCCGGATCGTGTTCACCAGCCGCGATGGCTACACGATCACCAAGGGGCACCTTTGGGCGAAGATGGTGTCCAGGATTGAGGTAGTCTGGGATGTGGACGGCTGGCAACTGCAGCTGGACGGGGTGGACAAAGTCCTGCTGGACCGGAATACTTTCCAGAGCGTCTTCATGTGCTCCAGGACGCCGTATCCTGTGGCATTCTGGGTCGCAACGGGGAAGGACGGCAGCACATCACAGTACCAGGGCACTCCGCTTTGGGCGATTCTGTCGATGATGGACGGCTGCGATGCGCCGGAGGGCAACTACGAGTTCAACGACGAACTGGCGCAGAAGGGCTATATGGTCAGGATCGTCTCCAAGGACGGCTTCGCCGCCGAACTCGATTCGAGAACAGTTGCGCGAAACAACAGCATCATCTTGGCTTACTCCAAGAACGGCGAGTATCTGGAAGGGGATGAAGCGCCGCTGTGCCTAGTCGGCGAACTGCCCGGCAAGAGGTATTCGGTTAAGGGAGTCACCCTGATCCAGATAATCGGCGGCGGGCAGCAGTAGCATGAACCCGCAATCCCCCAGGCATCGCCGCGGCTACTACTTCAGTACGCGCGATTTGGTGCTGATCGCGGCGGTAAGCGCTGCCGGCGGCGTACTCAGTACGTATGTGGGCTACCTCGGCAATCTACTGAACTCGGCCTTGGGTGTGCCCTTCGGCGCGGGTCAGTTCATGGCGGGTCTGCACGTCTTCTGGTTCGTCCTCGCGCGGGCTATCGTGGGGCGCACAGGCGCCGGCGCTCTGGCCGGAGTGCTCAAGGGGCTGGTGGAGCTGTTCGCAGGCAGCGCTCATGGCTTGCCCGTGGTGCTTGTATCGGCGGTAGAAGGCCTGCTTGTCGACTTGCTATTGCTGGCCTTCGCCAGGCCGCCAACGGCCGCTATGTGCCTTGCCGGGGCTGTGTCGGCAGCATCGAATGTGGTCGTGTTCCAGGCGCTCTACTTCTCGGGAGTCTCGTGGGGATACATAGGCCTGATGATGCTGTTTGCGGCCGTATCGGGAGCGGTGTTCGGCGGCTACTTCGCCGCGGGCGTGCTGGAAGTGGTGGATGTCGCCGGCCTGCTGCAACCTGTGCATACGCAAGGACCCGGGCCTGAGCCCGATCCTGAACGCCGGCGCGGGCTTTCGGCTAGGCGTAGGCGGCGCGTAGCCCGCTTAGCGGCGACTCTCGCGATGGCGGCGGCGCTAGCAGGCGGGGCCCTATACTACTATACTCAGGTGTTTGAACTGCCCCCTTCCGGGCCCACGTGCAGAATCGAGGGCAAGGTCTTCCGGGCGTATGACTACACACCGACCGCGCTCCGAGATGAGATCATCACCGTCAAGGCGGAGCTAGTCGGGCAGGTGACGTATGTGCCTGAAGCCGACTACTCGGGGGTGCCGTTGGCAGCGATTTTGGAGCGCGCCGGGGTGGACCCGTCAGCGTCTTCGGTGCGGATCATAGCGTCCGATGGATATGAGGGGATCTTCAGTCTGCAAGACATCATGGATCACAGGGACGTGATCCTCTGCGAGGACCGCGATACTCTGCGGGTTGTGGCCCCGGGCTTTGAAGGCGCGTTCTGGGTGAGAATGGTCTCCAGGATTCGCGTGGAGTAGGAAGGATCGATGGATCAGACGGACGCTGTCGTTGTTCTTTCGGGGTTTGGCGCGCAGTATCCTGCCAGCCCTGCTCCCGCGCTGGAACAGGTAGACCTGTTGATCGGCGCCGGCGAGTCGGTGTTGGTAACCGGGCCCAGCGGTTCGGGAAAGTCCACACTGGCCCTGTGTTTGACCGGGTTCATACCGGGCGCCCGCCGCGCGCGCCTGTCTGGGGGTATACGGGTCTTTGGGGTCGAACCGGCCGCGCAGGGAGTGTACGAAATGGCCAGCCGAGTGGGGCTGGTTCAGCAGGACGCAGAGGGGCAATTCTGTACAATGTACGTGGACGATGAGGCGGCATTCGGGCCAGAGAACTTGATGTGTTCCGCTGCTGAAATCGAGCGCCGCGTGTCCGGCGCATTGGAGTCGGCCGGGGCATCGCACCTTAGGGGGCGGGCCCTGGCCGAGCTTTCCGGGGGCGAGAAGCAGCGCGTTGCCATCGCCTCGGTCCTGGCCATGCAGCCGCGCCTGCTTGTGCTGGATGAGCCGGCCGCTCACCTCGACCCACGCGCTACAAGGTCGGTGGCGGATGCCCTGCGCAGAGTCCAGCGCGATTCGGGGCTTTCGGTTGTGATCCTGGAGCATAAGCCGTGGCGCTTTGCAGACGTTGCGCAGCGCATGGTCCGGCTGGAGCGGGGTCGCGTAGTCTACAACGGCCCTGCCGAGTATGACAGGCCGGGGCAGTTGCCCTCTCCGGCGGCGAATGGTCGGCGCTGGCTCTCAGGCGGCGGCGCCCCTCTCCTCGCGGTGCGCGGGCTGAGCTATTCGTACAACGGGGGCAGCGGGCACGGCGAGCGCGGCGGACAGCCGGCCCTAGACGGGGTGGATCTGGATGTCAGGCGCGGCGAGATCGTGGGGGTGATGGGGGATAACGGCTCTGGAAAAAGCACGCTTCTTCGCAGCATAATGGGGATAGTCAAGCCGCGGGCGGGCCATATCGCGCTGGGCGGCTGCGACATCTCCGGGCTGCCTGTATCGTCCAGAGCTTCCCGAATCGGGATGGTGTTTCAAAACCCCAATCATCAGCTGTTCACCGATTCTGTCTGGCAAGAGGTGGTGGTGGGGCCGCTCGCGCGGGGCCGGTCTCCCGAAGAATGCCGCCCCTTGGCGCTCTCTCTCTTGCGCCGGTTCGGTTTGGCCCACCTATGCGATCGCCATCCGCTCACGCTGAGTTTCGGCGAGAAGCGCAGGCTGAACCTGGCCGCTGCCATGGTGAGCGATCCCGACCTGCTGATGCTGGACGAACCTTTCGCAGGGCAGGACCTGGAGAGGGCGCAGGATCTCGCCGAAGCGCTGGGCGAAGTGGTCGCCGCAGGGAAAGGCGTACTGCTGGTGGGGCATGATCCGGACATAATGGCCTGGTGCTGTCATCGCATCGTTTTTCTGGAGGCGGGCCGTGTTGTGCTGGATGCCCCGGCGACCGATGCCATGGCGGAGCTTGCGCGCAGGGGGGAGCGGGACTATGTATGCTCAGCCTGAGGCAGAAAAGGATGCGATTTCGCTCGGGAACCGACTGCGCAGAGGGCCCAATCCGTTGGCGAGCTTGGCGATGCTGGTATCCACGTGCATTGTGGCCTTTCGGCTCAAGTCGCCTCTTGCAGCGGTCGGGCTCGTCTGCCTAATCCTGCTGGCGCATGCGGCGGCGCGGCCGCGCGTCCTGGAGGGTTCGTTTGGTGGACGCCTTCGCCGGATCTTTCTGTTTGCCGCCGTTCTCTTTGCCAGTCAGGTTCTGTTGGTCCGCGGGCGCTCGTTGGCGGAACGAGCCGCCGCAGGCGCGCTGATGTCGCTGCGCTTTCTCAATGTGGTGCTGGCGAGCCATCTCTTCGTGAGCACAACGCGGCCGGAGTGCTTGGCATATGCGATGATGCAGGCGGGTTTGCCCTACAGATACGGGTTTGCCTTCCTTGCGGCGATGAGGTTCGCACCCTACTTTCGCGAGCAGGCAGCCACTGTGTTGCACGCCCAGGCGGTCAGGGGAATCGCCTTGGATCGCCCCACGCCGAGAGGCATGCTTTTGATGGCTCGGTATACTTTCGTTCCGGTTGTGGTATCGGCACTGGGTAGGGTGGAATCGCTGGCTGTTTCCATGGAGGGCCGCTGCTTCGGGTTATATCCTGCCAGGACTTTTCGCAAGCGAATCCCGTTTGATTGGGCGGATGCGCTGGCCATCGCGGCCAGCGCGGCAGCGGCGATCGCGGCCGTGGTTGCAGTATGAGCGGGCGCTTCGGTCGATGGGCGGCCGACTGCCGACCGCCGGTTGCCCAATCGCCTCCTACATGCTATCTGTTACCTGCGGGACGCGCCTCCTTGTTCGCAGAACTCGCGCGCCCAGGCCACGGCCGCGGCATAAGCGCCCGGCAATACGCTCTCATCTACTCCTGCCTGTTGAGCAAGGACTGTTACCTGATCCCACTGCCCTCTTTCGTAGGCGAGCACCAGCCGATAAAGCGGGGTGAACGCGCTTTCCTGGCCCAGCAGGGCTTTTCGAGCATCCAAAGGGAGCGAAAGCTCTGATATCGCCTGCTCCATAGGCTGGTCGAGTATGGCGTCGATTGTGGAGAACAACCCTGTCAAAAACAGCTCGCTCGACCTCTTGGCAATGGGCGATTCTCTCGCCAAAAGCTCCGCGAACCTGGCACGCACTACCGACATGATCACAAGCTCGTCCGGTTTGTCGCGGGTGAGGGTAGTCATGATCAGCGGAGGGAACCATTCCTTGATTTCGTTCATGCCCATCATGATCAAGGCTCGCTTTATCGAGGTAACTTCGGCTTGGAGTCTGAACGCCGCGGAGTTGACTAGTCTGATAACTCGGTAGGAAAGCACAGGATCGTGCCCAACGATCTCTGCTATCTGGTCGAACTCAGGTTCGGGCTTACGGACCTCATTGAGAAGCTGAAGAGCGGTGGCGCTGTAGGACGGAACAGCCCTGCCTTTGGCCACTATGGGTTCGCTGAAGTAGTATCCCTGGAAGTAAGAGTAACTTGCGGCTCTGGCCTCGTCGTACTCGGCTACAGACTCCACTCTGGACGCCAGGAACTTCATGTGGCTCAGGTCGGGTCGCCGGCGCAGCTGCGCGCGTTGCGCAACGTTCGTGCTGCGGAAATTGACCTTGACGATGTCGGCTAGCCCGACCAACGCTTCCTGGCCCGATTTCGGCATGAAGTTGTCGAGCGTCAGCAAGTACCTCTTGCGTTTCAGCTCACGACAGGCCCGAACCAGGTTGTCGGTGGGCGCAATGTTGTTTGGGATCTCCACGCCCAGGAGTCCGGGGGACGCAAGCGCAGGCGCCTGTCGTTCGAGAAGCGCCTGTGTGAAGTTGACGAAGGCGCGTTTGCCGCCGGTGAGGTCATCCACGCCGATCGACATGAAGGCATTGGTCATTACCGCCAATGACGCTAGGTCGGGATCTTCGGAACGAAACACGTTGTCGATGCCTTCTCGAAACAGCAGTTCATAGGCCCATACCTTGGCGTTGGCGGTGAAGATCGGTTGTCTCGCCACATAGACGTCCATTGTATGTGCACCTCCGGAAAACAAGGCGCTGTCAGGCGCTATCACTATCAGCGGGATGCTCCTCCCTGTTCAAAGAACTCGCGTGCCCAGGCCACGGCAGCCGCGTAAGCGCCCGGCAACACGCTCTCATCCACTCCTGCCTTTGCCGCAAGCGCTGGAACCTGGGCCCACTTTCCCTCCTCATACGCCAACACCAGCTTGAACAATGGTGTGAACGGGCCTTCTTGACCGAGCAGTGCCTTTTGCGTGTCCCGCGGAAGAGGTGTCCTATCGATGGCGTCCTTCATCGTTCGGTCCAGCAGGGCGTCAATTGTCGAAAACAGCCCCGTGAGGAACAATTGGCCGGACCTGTCTGCCAGGGGCGATTCCTTGGCCACCATCTCTGCGAACCTGGCTCGCACCACCGACATGATGGCGAGTTCATCCGGCTTGTCGCGAGTGAGCGTGGTCATGATCAGCGCCGGGAACCATTCCTTGATCTGGTCCATCCCCATCAGAACTAGGGCTCGCTTCAGCGATGTGATTTCGGTGCGGAGCTTGAATGCCGCGGAGTTCACTAGCCTGAGCACGCGGTAGGATAGTGTTGGGTCGTGCTCCACGATGTCTGCTATCGTATCGAATTCAGGATCGGGCTTTCGAACCTCATCCAGAAGCCGAAGAGCGGTGGCGCTGTGGGTGATAAGAGCTTTGCCTCTAGTCAGAACGGGTTGGCTGAAGTAGTATCCTTGGAAGTAGGAGTAGCCTGCCGCTCTGGCTTCGTTGTACTCGGCCAGGGACTCCACTCTGGACGCCAGGAACTTGGCTCGACGCAAGTCGGGCCGCCCGCGAACCTGCGCGCGCTGCGCCGAATCGTTGTTGCGGAAGTTGACCTTGATGATGTCGGCCAACTCTACCAGGGCCTCCTGGCCAGACCCGGGGAGGAAGTTGTCGAGCGTTAGAATGTACTTCTGGCGCTTCAGCTCGCGACACGCCTGAATCAGACTGTCGGTGGGCACTACATCGCTCGGGATCTCCACGCCCAGGAATTCGGGGGGCGCGAGCACCGGCGCCTGCCGCTCGAGAAGCGAACCTGTAAAGTTGATGAAACCTCGCTTGCCTCCAGTGAGGTTGCTCATGCCGATTTCGAAAAACGCTTTGGCCATGACCGACAGCGATGCCATGTCGGCGTCTTCTGCGGCGAACACGTTCTCGATACCGTCCCGAAACAGCAGTTCATATGCCCATACCTTGCTGGCCCCATCGAAGATGGGTTGCCTTGCCACATAAGCGTCCATTGTATGTATACCTCCAGAAAACACGGCGCTGCCTGGCACAACTGCTACTAGCGGGATGCTCCTCCCTGTTCACAGAAGTCACGAGCCCATGATACGGCCGCAGCATATGCGTGGGGCAGCTCCTGTTCTGCGGCTCCCACTTGGCTTGCGAGGGAGCTCATCTCGTCCCACAGCCCCTGCTCGTACGCGAGTATCAGCCGGTAGAATGGGGTCAATGGGCCGTCCTTGCCCAGCAGAGCCGCGTGAACGTCTGCAGGAAGCGGCAGGCTTTCGATGGCCTCCTGCATCGGCCGATCCAGCAGAGCATCAATGGTTGAGAAAAGCCCAGTTAGGAATAGCTCAGCCGATCTGCCTGACAGAGAGGTCTGCTCGGCTGCAAGCTCAGCGAACCGTGCCCTCACTACCGACATCGTAACCAGTTCATCCGGCTTGTCCTTGGTCAGTGTGGTCATGATCAGCACAGGAAACCACTCCTTGATTTCCTTCATCCCCATGATGAGCAGGGCGTGCTTGATCGAGGAGACTTCCGTTCGTAGTCCGAACGCAGCCGAGTTGACCAGCCTGAGAACGCCGTAGGAGAGCGCGGGGTCGTGTCCGATTATCTCAGCCATCTGCTCGAACTCAGGCTCCGGTTTCTGGACCTCATTCAGCAACTGGAGACCGGTCGCGCTGTAGCTGGCGGCGGTGCGCCCCCTGGACGGCACGGGCTGAGCGAAGTAGTATCCCTGGAAAAGCGAGTAGCCCAGCTCCTGGGCCTCACGATACTCCTTGGAGGAGTGCGCCTCCGATGCTAGGAGTCTGGCGCGACCCGGACCCGTGCGCGAGCGTTCGAGGAGCCACATGCGCTCTGCCGTCGTTGTATCGGCAAAGTTGATCTTGACGATGTCGGCCAGCTCAACCAGGGTCTCCTGCTCTGACCCCTGAGTGAAGTCATCTAGCGCAAGAATGTATCCCTTCTGCTTGAGGTTCCGGCACGCCTCCACTAGCTGTTCAGTGGGAATGATATCGTTTGGAATCTGTACGCCAAGGAGTTGGCTGGGAAGCGCGGCGGGCGCCCCCTGCTCGATGAGGCGGCCGGGAAAGCTGATGAAAGCGCGCTTGCCCCCGGCAAGAGCCTGGACGTCGACCATGAACGGCAGCAGTGTAGAAGAGGCGTTGGTAGATGATATTGCGTTGTCGATGCCGCCTCTGAACAGGAGCTCATATGCCCACACCTTGCCGGCAATGTCGAATATCGGTTGCCTTGTAACACAGACGTCCATACAGCACCTCCCAAGAGCACAGACTCGCTGCCCCAAAGCCCTGCAGTACAGCGTCTGCCGGGGAACTTACATCTGTATGTATTTCGCCGTGGCGCGAACTAGTCCTGCTATCGGCCTCTAGACATCCTTCGCTTGGTCGCCCCGGGTGCTGTAGGGGATCGGTATGTACCCCACCGATGGTCTTTTTGACTGGGGTTGCGGGTATAGCTCCATCAGCCGGTATACTTCGACGGGCATGTCGCTGCACGCTGTGAGGCCCATGTCAAGCAGTTCTTCGCACGTTATCGGGTAGTCATGCGTAAAGCGGCCCGTTGAAAGCGCTTCTGCGATTTGGTCCGCTTTCTCCAGGGGCATTCTGTCTTTCAGGATTCTGACTACCAAAGAGCGCACTTGCCGCAGTGCCTTCTTGGCGACATCGGCCAGAATGAGGGTCTGATCGTCCACCTTGGCGATGGGCTTCTGGGCCACGGCCGCCAGAATAGAAGCCGCAGGATAGCTGCCTATCTGCGGATCTACCGGACCCAATACAGCGTTGGGATCCATGACGATCTCGTCTGCGGCCAGAGCTATCAAGGTGCCGCCCGACATCGCGTAGTGCGGCACGAATACAGTCACTTTGGCGGGATGTCCTTTGATGGCGTGTGCGATCTGTTCCGTGGCCAACACCAGACCGCCGGGCGTATGCAGGACGATATCGATGGGTACATCAGGATCGGTCATCCTGATCGCTCGCAGCAGCTGCTCAGAATCCTCGATCCCGATGTGGCGCCCGAAGGTCATCCCCAGGATGCTCATGGACTCTTGACGGTGGATCAACGTGATCACCCGAGATCGGCGAGCATGTTCAATCTGCCTGATGAGCTTGTACCTGGATGCGTCCCGCGTCTGCCTGGTGAAAAGGGGAACGAAACTCCAGACAATGATGAGAAGCCAGATGACGTCCAGAATACTGAACGGCATGAGCCCACCTCCAATACATGCTTGTCCATCTCAATTATAACCGTCAAGCGCAGACCTTTCCATGTTTCGGGTGGAACGCTCCGTCATGTCACTCCCATGCGCGGGCCCCGGAGGCGGCTTCTAGAATGTCTGCGGGCACGGCGCCCAGACGCCACAGAGCGATCTTTGTCACGCCGAGGGACTCGAGCAGTCTGATCTTGGCTGAGAACGAGATGAAGTCTTCATACCAAACCGTATGGAGTTGTCCGCGTGAATCACGATACTCGAACTTGGCCGCGGAATTGTCAGTGTCGCGGATTATGCGCGACCCGGTCTCGTTCGCAGTGCGCGCCGCCGCGTCTGATGTGATGAAGGCGACCTCGTTTCCTTCTGCCCAGTCCAGTCCGTACACCCCGATTGCCGTAGCAAGCTTCGATGGGCCGACGATTTGAAGAGCGGACACCACATTCTCTTTCAACCACGCCAAGCTCGTGAGCGGGCCTTGAGGGTCGCCTGCTCCTCTCTCAATGCCCTCCAAGATCATGAGATCCACATTGGCGGCCATGGATTCAAGGTCAAGCGATGCTGCGGACCAGTTGTGCGGAACAGTCGCGGACAGTGTGTAGTTCGGGCTGAGACGCGCGAATTCGGCCCGGGCTTGGCTGGCCAATTGGGCCATGGCTTTCCAGTGTTCACAATTTATCCTGCCAAAGTCCAGGTGTGCGCCGTCCAGGCAACTAGATGAGACGGTGCTTACGATCAGGCTGGATAGCCTTGACCGCGAGTCCGCCGCGAGCAGCGCCGCATCGGCCGCTTCGCTTGAGTAGACGGCCTCCGCTTGATTGGTCACGCCCGCCAGCACGCGAGTTCTGCGCGCGCGCAGCCATTGGACGGCCGGATCTTGAGCGCCGGGATAGACCTCCCCATCGGGCTGTACATGTAGGAAAGAATAGACCACTTCGCTCAGGGGCTCGGGCGCCCTCAGGGCATCGGCAATGCCTCGAGCTGAGGCATAGTCGGAGATGAATCCGATCAGCCTGTATCTGCGCGGAATCTGAGCAACCTGGTCGTGCTGCGCTGCGCGATGCATGAACTCCGCCCCCCCGCGATCCGTAGTTGCCGGTTGCCTTGGGCATAGCAGTATAGGCTATGCCAAAGGCATCACAAATGTTCGCGGGCCGGCGACATTCGCATGCAGCCGAGGTCGGCTCCGAGTCGGGGCAGCTTGCGCCGATGCTGGGCCGGCTATTCCCGCCTACGAGTCTTGTCGTCAGGCGCCCCGACTATGCCCGTGCGCGACAGGATCTCAATGAGGATGATGGCCAGAACCCCGCCGATCAGCGCCGTAACCAATTGCGTCCCTTGCATCATCTTGGCCAGCGGCGCGGGCACCTGCACCAGATACTTGACGGCGCCCGACAAGATGAGGAACTTCACGAACGAGGCGACCAGAACCCCGGCGAAGCGAAGCACGCCCGATGCGCGGTCTCCGATGCCGGATACTGCGCCGAACAGGACTGCCAGCGCGGCATTGGAGAGCGCGATGGCGGGCACCATGGGCGCCATGGCCGGTTTGAGTATGCCGACCCAGAGCGCCATCACAGGCGTGACGAGGCCCGCAGCCACTCCGCCCCAGATGCCCGCGACCATGACCGCGAGGTATAGGAACATGTTGACTACCGGACCCGTGATCATCTGCTGTAGGCCGAGAGACTGAAAGGCCACGGTCAACGCGATCAGTATCGCCGTTCTGGTGATTTTGCGAGTATCGACTGAAGACTTCTTCGGCATGGTGTTTCACCCCTATATAGCGAGCAGGATGCCTGCGAGCGGGACGCGTGCGCTACAGCGCGTACGCCAGGATCATGCCCGCCAAAGTTCCAAGGACGATTCCGAAGGTACCAGAATGCCCCACTGCGAATTCCTGGGCATCGGGGATAAGCTCATCTGCGGTGATGAAGACCATCGCTCCGCCTGCGAAACCCAGACACACGGAGAGCACGGCGCTGGATACGGTTCCGACCGCCGCTCCTACGAGCGCGCCCACCGCCATGGGCAGGCCGGCAAGGCATCCCCACACTGTGATGGACGCCGGGTCCAGCTTGGCAGCGCTCATCGGCGCGGCCATAGCCATGCCTTCAGGGATATTGTGCAGAGCGATGGTGAACGCCACCGAGAACCCGAGCGAGGCGCCGTGCGCGTAGCTCGCGCCTATCGCGAGCCCCTCAGGCAGATTGTGCATGGCAATTCCTATTCCGGTTAGGATGCCCGCTCGGATGAAACGCGCTCTCTCGCAGTCGCCCGATATGAAATGAAAGTGCGGCGTCAGGAGATCCGCGATTCCCGTGGCCCCGACCCCCAAAACGAAACCGCCCATAGCATAAGCATGCCCGCCGACTTCAACTGCCTCCGGAATGAGGTCCAGGAAGACCAGAGAGAGCATCACACCTCCTGCGAGGCCCATCATGACGGACAGAGATCGCCGGCTGGGTGTGCCCGCGGCTGCGATGGCCAGTGCTCCGATACCGGTCCCCAAAACTCCGGCGGCGAGACCGACGATTGCTGCGTCAAGTAGTGCTTGCACGTCCTTACCTCCAGTCCCCAGCCTATTCTAATCTCGGCGGGACGCGCTGTCAAAGACCAGCCCACATGGTATAATTGCGCCGGGGGTGATCGCATGATCCTGGCAATTGATGTTGGAAACTCCAACACTGTCATGGGCGTGTTCGGCGGCGAGAAGCTCTGCGCCGACTATCGGGTCGCGACTTCCCGAGAGAGGACTGCGGACGAGTGGGCGATGCTCATTATGCAGCTCTTGGAATTCAGTAAGGTATCCACATCCGACATCGCCGGAATGATCCTGTCGTCGGTTGTTCCCCCAGTCATCACCGTATTCGAGAAGATGGCGCAGAAGTACTTCGGTTGCGTTGCGATGGTGGTGGGCCCTGGGATGAGGACGGGCATGGCGATTAACTACGAGAACCCCAAGGAAGTCGGGGCCGACCGGATCGTCAATGCGGTCGCAGCTTATGAGCTGTATGGAGGTCCGCTCGTCATAGTGGATTTCGGCACGGCCACTACCTTCTGTGCTGTGACCGAAAACGGAGAGTATCTTGGAGGGGCCATTGCGCCTGGGATAGTAGTATCGGCGGAGGCGCTCTATGCCCGTGCTGCGCGCTTGACCAGGGTCGAACTGGTGAAACCCCAGTCTGTGATAGGTAGGAATACTGTCGCTAGCATGCAGTCGGGCATAGTATACGGGTTTGCGGGCCAGGTCGATGAGATCGTGCGCAGGATCAAGGAGGAGCTTCATGGGCAGCCGAGGGTTGTGGCCACCGGAGGCTTAGCCGAGCTGATTGCCGGCGAATCGAGGCAAATTGACGAGGTAAACCCGTATCTGACGCTGATGGGGCTGCGTATTTTGTGGGACAGGAATCACGCAGAATGACACGATGCATCGCCTATGCGATGGCGGGCGCCGCGTGAAACGATAGGAGAGAGATGAGAGATTGACCAGCACTTCATACAGCCTTGAGAACCCGTCCGGACAGGACGGCGATGCAGCGCCGCCTGCTTCGAACGGTCGTGAACGCGCCGTCTTGGTCGGGCTGGACTCAACATCCCTTTCTGGCTGGGATATTGAAGAGTCCATGGACGAGCTTGCTCACCTGGTCGACACGGCCGGGGGGCAGGTAGTGGCCAGGGTCGTGCAGCGCAAACAGAAACCCGACCCCGGCTACTATGTGGGAGAGGGCAAGGCTCGCGAGATCGAGATGATGCGTTTGGCCACCCAGGCGGATCTGGTGGTCTTCGATGACGAGCTCAGCCCGGCTCAGCAGCGCAACCTGGAGGAGATCATTGAGGCGCGGGTCATCGACCGAACGCAGTTGATACTCGACATATTCGCCCAGAGGGCCGCCAGTGCCGAGGGGAAACTTCAGGTGGAGCTGGCCCAGCTCCAGTATTGGCTGCCCAGGCTGGCCGGACACGGCGTTGAGCTTTCGCGGCTCGGTGGAGGGATCGGTACACGGGGGCCCGGCGAGACCAAGCTCGAGGTGGACCGTCGGACTGTGCGCTCGCGCATCGCTTCGATCAAACGCCAGCTCGACGAGGTGCGGGAGCGGCGCAGCGTGCAGCGACGCAGGAGGCGAAGCGCCGACCTTCCTGTGGGAGCTTTGGTTGGCTACACCAACGCCGGCAAGTCGAGTTTGCTCAATGCGATGACCGGCGCGGAAGTTCTGGTCGAGGACAGGCTCTTCGCGACTTTGGACCCTACCACTCGGCGCTACACTCTGCCTGATGGGCAAGTGCTGTTGCTCACCGACACCGTGGGTTTCATCCAGAAGCTGCCCCACCAGCTTGTGATGGCTTTTAGGGCTACTCTCGAGGAGCTCAAAGAAGCCGATCTGCTGCTGCACGTGGTGGATGCATCGCATCCCAAGGCTCAGGAGCACTGTGAGGCGGTGTTCGGCGTTCTGGGCGAGATCGGGGCGGATGAGCATGCAACGATCACCGTGCTGAACAAGCGGGATGTGGGGGAGTCGGCGCTGATGATTGAGCGACTTAAGCACTCATATCCGCTGAGCGTTGCGGTGTCGGCCCGAACCGGCGAAGGCCTCGACGATCTCTCGCGCGCTATCTCAGGTCAGCTGGCCTCAAGGCGCGAGAGGATCGATGTTCTGCTTCCCTTCAACCATCCTGCGCTTGGCCTCATAAGAAAGAGAGGCAAGGTCATATCTGAGGACTACCGGGAAGACGGCGTGGCGATCATTGCGGATGTGGACAGGGCCGTGGCCGGGCAAGTTAGGAAGGATAAGCAGAAGGCCGGGCGGAACAGTGGATAGTCAGGCGGATCAGGCCCAACGCGGGCTGGCCGGATTCTGTATCGGACAGGTTCGCATCAGCGGTCCACTGGTGCTTGCGCCGATGGCCGGAGTGTGCGATGCCCCTTTCAGACGAATATGCAAGGAGATGGGCTGTGGACTGGTCTATACCGAGATGATCAGCGCCATGGCCCTCATG
>CAYYHF010000017.1:0-19030 GCA_964471415.1 uncultured Clostridia bacterium
ATTCTGCAGGGAGATGAAGGTATCAATATAGTCGGAATGGGCCACGATGGCCATGAGGCAGTCGCACTCTTCGCGCAACTGAAGCCGGATGTACTGTTGATGGACATCCGCATGGACCGCATGACCGGGCTAGAGGCGTGCAGGCGCATTCTGAACGAGTTCCCGGACGCCCGGATACTCTTCCTAACCACATTTCTGGACGATGAATACATCGTACAGGCGCTCCGCTTGGGTGCGAAGGGCTACATCCTCAAGCAAGACTTCGAGAGCATCATCCCTGCCGTGAAAGCGGTGTGCATGGGCCAGAGCGTGTTCGGAGACGCCGTCATCACCAAGCTGCCCAGGCTGCTGCGCGGCGATGAGGGGATCGACCTCGCCGGGCGCGGCATCACCGATAGGGAGAAAAGCATAATCGAACTCGTTGCCCAGGGTCTCAGCAACCGGGAGATCGCCGAGACCCTCTACCTCAGCGAAGGCACGGTTCGCAACTACCTCAGTGTCATCCTGGACAAGCTGGAGCTGCGCGATCGAACGCAGTTGGCGGTGTTCTACCTGAGCCGGCCGCACTGAGTAGTCATCGGCGATTTCTTGCGCCGTACGTCCGTTGACGCGCATCCGCGTTGCCGACCTGTACAGGAGCGCGGCAGACGCGCTCACGCGATAGCTATGCTCACGATGCTGATATGTCCGATGGCGATGATTCCGCGGGCAACGTTTCCGCCTTGCCGGGGAGCTTGAACCAGAGCACCACGGCCATGCCCAAGCTGGCCAGAAGCGGCAACACGAACGGCGCTTTGGGTCCGAACTTAGCCCACATCAGCCCTCCGATATACGGTGCAGGAAGCGATGCTACCCCCAGGGTGGTCGACACCAATCCGAATGCGGTTCCCCTGATGTTGATGGGGACTACCTTTGACACCAGTGAGTTATAGGCGGGCGACAGTAGCGCAACGCCCAATCCGTACAGTGCCGAGACCGCCACGAAATGGGGGTATGCGGTTCCTGTCAGGAAGACCGCCCCGCCCAGCCCGCACAGAAGGTGGCCCAGGCATATTCCGGCCCGCTCACCCGCCTTGTCGGCGAAAACCCCGCCGAAAGGCAGCGCGATCATCCTCACGACGAAGAATGCTGAGATTACCCAGGTGATCTGGATGTTGCTCATGCCGATCACGTTCGACTGGTAGATCGGGTCGAAGTGGTTCGCCACACTGAAAGCGATGTCATTGACGCCGTCCGACAGGAACAGCCAGGTCATAACCCCGCCCGCGAGCACCAATCCCACCATTGCGCTCATGTTGGATTTCAGAGCCGCAAGCGTCATCTTCTTGGGCTCATGGTACGTGCTCGACGATTGGCTTCGCGCCCCAAGAGCCATGCCTATGCGAATCGCCGTTGCCACCAGGTACAGCGCCCCTGCCACAGCAAACATCCAGCGGAACCCGTAGCGTTGCGACAGAAACCCTCCAATGGGCGGTCCCACGATGCCGACCACCGAGAATGCCGACTCGCTGACGGCGAACACCCGGGCCCGCGTTGCCTCGGCCGACTGCTCCGCGATAAACGCTTGGTAGCTTGGGGCAACGAAACACCCAGCGAGTCGCGATATGGCGTGACCCACGAGCAACCAACTCCACGAGGGCGCGGCAACGTAGAACAGATATCCAATACTGCCGGCGATGCTTCCGATAGCTACAGCCCTCAGGCGGCCTATGGAATCAGACACGAAACCTCCCAGTATCTGCAGAACCAGCGGCGCGATTGATGAGATAGTGAAGAACAGCCCGATCTGTTTGAGGTCTGCGCCCAGCGACTGAACATAGAGCGGCATCAGCGACGAGCTCATGTCGCCTGCTATGTTCGCCAGAATCATTCCGGCCATGAACAGCAGGAGGGCCGGGGTGAATAGTTTCATCGCCCCTTGTAGCTTTTCCATGACGGCCCGCTTGCGATCGATGTGTACCACGATTCCCGCTCCTCTTCGTGCAACTATTCGCGCAAGCCCCTGCGCAACTGCTTGCGCGCCATTGGGCATAATATTCCATAATGGACATGATAGACGGTCACGTACCCAATTGCAACGGCCAGACGGGCAGGACGGGGTCTAGCCAAATGGCCAGTGCGATGCCTCAGAAGCTCGAGGGGCTATCCTGCAAGCAACTTCTCTTCGATGAAAGCAGCTAAGCCATCCTCATCATGGTGTCCGATCACCAGATCGGCCTTGGCCTTCACCTCTGGTTGAGCATTGCCCATCGCAACGCCCAGGCCAGCATACTCCAGCATGTCCAGATCGTTGATCTGATCGCCTACTGCGATTACTTCCTCTCGCTTCACTCCGTAGAATTCGCCCAGGAACCTCAGACCGTTCGCCTTTGTGGCGGATACCGGAAGCATCTCAAGGAAGTACGTGCCGTCATACTGCATCGTATGAAGCACGCGTATCTTCGTTTGGTCGATGAGCGGCAACACAAGCCGCATTGCTCTTTGTGTGGTCCCTTGCTCGCCGGCCACGTATATTCTGAGCGGATCCCAATCCGTCTCGTCGGCAAGTGAATGGACTAGACGGATGCCGGCTCCCTGAGACTCAATGTAGCTCGACAGATGCGACCATTCAGAAGACGCCTGGGCCATCTGATAGAAAACGTCAGGCGGCGCCGCAGAGTTTCGAGTAGCAAAGGCGGCAATGTCCGCCTCCTGCAAGACGCGCGCTATAGGGTCGGAATCTTCCTTCGGCATGGCGAAAGCATGCAGCACTTCCAGATTATCGGGCCGGACAACGGCGCCGCCGTTCAGGCTGACCAGCGGGTCCATAATCCCCAGTCTTTCAGCGAAAGGCCGCATCGTACGCGCCCTCCGTCCGCTGGCAAGGCAGACCCGCAGTCCCGCCTGCTTGGCCTCATGAACCGCTAGGATCGTCCTCTCGGTGAGCCTGCTTTGGCTATTGAGCAGCGTTCCGTCGATGTCCAGCGCCAGTAGCTTATAGTCCATCGGCTACCTCCCCAGATTGATCAGCGCTCGTCCGTCTGCGGCAGATCCCAGGCCCGGCCCGCCGCGGTCAATACCCAAATGGGGTGCGGGTGTAGCCCATACACCACCTCCAGTGGTTGAACGTGTTCTGATTAGCCCATAACATGTTCTGATGCGCCCACATGCGCGCGTTGAGCTCATCGCCGCTCAGCGCCTTCACTGCGATTGCCGACTCGCCTTCCTCGACCTGCCATCCCAAAGGGTAATGGAAGGAGAACGATCCATCGCAAGACAGGTATTTCGCCCATGTCAACGAAGCTGTCTGTGCAACACATGCAGTGGACGCGAACAATAGGGGAAGCAGCGACAAGATCGCGGGCAATAGCAGGGCTGCAGCGATGCCCGTCAGGCGATGCGTTGGACGCATCATGGCCACTCACCTATCTTTCTTTCGTAGCCGCGCCGTGGGCTCTGCCCTGCACACACTCGCGGTCTATGGATACATCGATTCCACGTGCCTGTTCCAATGTCCTTCCATATGGGCAGTACGACTGAAGCGGAACGCCCCCACGAAGCGTCCAGGGAGGCGTCCCGCTGCTCTGCGCAGACATGGGGCACGACCGCAGTGCCCACAATGCGCTGCGATCGCGCACCACCGAAAGCTCTACACTCTGCAGGCTCTACAAGCTGTCCCCGAAGTCGGCACGGAAAGCCTTCGCCAATTCGGCCTGCCAGCCCGATGTGGGCTCAAGCTTCCCGAAGAAGAAGCGAAGCACAGCAGGCTCCTCGACGAATCTCAGTCCCCCGATGAGATCGCGGCGGCCATGTAGCCACACTATGCGGTCGATGGCGTACTTGACCTGCGACAGAGTGAACACTCGTCGAGGCACTGCCAGGCGCAGCAACTCCAAGTGCGAAAAGACCTCGCTGCCATCGGGTTCGCGCGCCTCGCTCATGGTGCCGCGCTCCATGCCGCGGACGCCGCTTGCGATATAGAGAGCCGATGCCAGCGCGCCGGCTGGGTATTGATGCTGCGGCACGTGAGGGAGGAACTCCATCGCATTTAGGTGACAGCCCAACCCGCCCGCGGGGGTGACGACCGGCACGCCCGCCCGGGCAAGCTCGTCCGTCATAAACTTGATGAACTGCGGTCCCTGGGAGATCACGTCTTCGTCCATCGTCTCGTCAAGACCGACTGTAATGGCTTCCATCTCGCGCACCGACATGCCTCCGTATGTCAAGAAGCCCTCGAAAAGCGGCACCAGCTCCCGCATCTTCTCGAACAGGGCATAATCGCGCACCAAGATTCCGCCGCCTTTGGCAAAGCCCAGCTTGCGGGCGGAAAAATAGATAATGTCCATCTCCTCGGCCAGCGCGCGGGTGATCTCGCGGATGCTCATGTCTTTGCACTCAAGTTCTCGCTGCTTGATGAAGTAGAGGTTGTCCTGCAAAAGACTGGCGTCCAGTACGGTCAGGATGCCATGGGCGCGGCATACCGCCGCCGCCTCCCGCGTGTTCTGCAGCGAGAACGGCTGCCCGCCAATGAGGTTAGTGCCAGCCTCCAGTCGCACGAATGGGATGTTGGCCGCGCCTTGTTCGTGGACGACTTGTTTCAGTTTGCTCACATCAAGATCGCCCTTGAACGGGCACTCGCTGGTAGTTTTGAGGCCCTCGTCAATGAGCAGTTCGACAACGATGCCGCCCTTGAGTGTGATGTGCGCCTTGGAGGTCGTGAAATGGAAGTTCATCGGCACGACATTCCCGGGCTCAACGAACGTAGCCGCAATGATGTGTTCGCAGGCGCGCCCTTGGTGGGCGGGGAGGAAATACGGCATGCCAAACAGCTCCGCCAGCTTGCTTTGGAGTCTCGTGAAGGTGGCCGAACCTGCATAACTGTCATCGGCGACCATCATCGCCGCAAGTTGACGATCGCTCATGGCGTTGACGCCGCTGTCGGTCAGCATATCCAGGAAGATGTCGCTGTTTTGGAGCAGGAAGGTGTTGTTGCCCGCATCAGCTATGGCTTCGAGCCTGCGCTCAATGGGAGGAAGGCCGAGTTTCTGAACGATGCGGACCTTGTGCATCTCGAGTGGTAGCTGCTCGCCTGTGAAGAACCGTACGTTTGCCAAGTGGAACACGCTCCTTCTATTGGGTTTTCGGCGGGGCGCGCCCTTTGGCGATGGTACGCCCGTATCGCGGGAGGGAAAGCAGAAGCGCTCGCCCTCCTGAATCTAGAAGAGGACGAGCGCCAAATCCCGTGGTACCACCTCAGTTCGCCGGCACCTCACAGCGCCGGCCTTTTCAAGTACGGCGCAACGTCTCCAACTGACCGCTCACAGCCAAACGCCTACGACCAAGCGTCTGCCGCGAAACGCCTACAGTATTGCGATGCGCTTATACTCTATCACTGTAACGGGTGAACCCGTCTCAGCCTACCGAGCGTGCACATACATGAGCACACACGCCTTTGGGTGAGCGGCTACCGAGATGTATTCGGAAACGACAGCCCTGCCCCTCGCACCAACCGGGAACTCTCTGTCGGGTCGTAGTCGCGCCCTACTTGTTCTCAGTCATCGCCTTTGTGCCATATGCGTATTAGCTATGTATTTTAGCAGACCCGGCCGCATTTGCCAAGGGGTTATCCTCGCGCTTGCGCCGGATGCGCCGTGGCTCTTCATTATCGACTTCATCCCATCGGTTGCTTCCACTTGCCCGTCCGGCATGACCCAGATGGCCTCAACCCCCTCAAGGCTTTCCGCCAGTGCCCGGCTCTGCTCATATGGCAGCAGGAACAGAGTCGTCGACAGGAAGTCGGCAGCGCCTGCGTGATCGGTCGTCACGGTGACTGCCTTGAAGTAGTCGGCCGGCATGAGTGTCGCCGGGTCAATAATGTGATGAAGGACCCTGCCGTCCACAACGTAGTACCTCGCATAGTTGCCGCTGCTTGCCACGGAGGAGTCGTTGACGAATATGACATCCAGCATGTTCCGTTCATCCGGAACTATGGACGCATCGGGGTTCTGTACGCCCACGCCCCAGCGTTCACGCACGCCATCGAGAGGTTTGCCGATGGTTCGGATGTTGCCGCCCGAGCCTATCACGCCCGACTTGAGCCCAGCCGCCGCTATCTCCCTTGCTACGATCTCGGTGGCATAGCCCTTTGCCACCGCGCCAACGTCAAGGCTCATCTTTGGATCGGCGAGATACACGGTGCTGTTCTCGATGTCGATCACTACCTTGTCGATATCGGTATGCTTTGCGGCCTTCAGCAACTCCGACATCGGGGGAAGCTTGGCGTTCTCCGGATCGTCCTGCCCCTCTTCGCGGTAGTTGTGCCATATTCGCAACACTGCGCCCATGGCCACATTGGTCTTGCCGCCTGTGCGCCTGTACCAGTCTTTGGCGAAGAGCAGAAGATCGATTATCTCCCGGTTCACCTCTACCGGCTGCACGCCCGCATTGTCATTTATCGTCTTGATGTTGTTCACGCCTGTGTAGTCGTGGTATATGTCGTACATCCTGTGCAGCTCCTGAAAGCGCGCCCGAATCGTCGCAGCATAGGAGTTGAACTCCTGCTCGCTTTGGGCGTAGGCGGTCACCGTTATGAGCGTGTCGAACACGTCGAACAGGCTGTCGCTGAACTTGCCGTATCGGCTGCTCGCCCCCTGACAACCTCCGAGCACACATGCCAGCAGCATGGCCCCTGTGAGCGCCGCCGCCAGCGCGATCGAGACTGACACCGTATGTCTGACAGGTTTCTCCCTCATTCATATCACCAATTGGTATTCTAGCAGGAGCGCGCGCTCCCGCGCAAGACCGAGATCACAGAGGTTTCACAGTCAACCGCGGCATTCTTGTGCGTTGACTCTACCTACCTCGCGTTGGCAAAGGACTCGGCGACAACGGCAATGTAGTCGCCGACAGTCACGGTCACGGTGGACGCGAGCTCAGGCGTATCGGGCACAGCTGGGTGCGAGGCATCGCGCTGCTTGATTTTGAGACCCTTGATCTCCGCCACGGTCTTGCCGACCATCCATCGCTCGAACTCGGCGATCTGTTCGTACCATTCCTTCTTGATCGAGGAGGCCTTGCGCATACCGTAACCATCTCCGAGTTCAACTTTGCTCTTGAACTCGCCGCTCTTGTCCACTGCGACCTTGCCGTCCTTTCCAAACGGGACCTTGGTCTGCACAGTGTCGATCACAACGCGCACGACCTTGCCGTCCTTGTCGAACAAAGTAGCGGCCATGGTCAGGTCAACCTGCGCGGTCGCAGTCTTGGATTTGGCGATGGAGATCTCATGCCCCAGCCCAAGCTCGACAGCTCCCGCCGGGACCTCCACAGCGCTTTTGTACGCCTCTTCAACAGCGGCGATGTAGTCCCCAACGGTGACAGTAACAGTGGAGGTGAGTTCGGGCACGTCCGGAACCGCCGGATGAGAAGCATCGCGCTGCTTGACTTTGAGACCCTTGATCTCAGCCACGGTCTTGCCGACCATCCACTTTTCAAACTCGGCGATCTGCTCGTGCCATTCCTTCTTGACCGATGAAGCCTTTCGCATGCCGTATCCATCGCCAAGCTCAACCTTGGTCTTGTTCTGGGCGGTCAAGTCCGAAGTGACCTTGAGATCCTTGTCGAAATTCACCTTGGTCTGAGCAGTGTCAATGGCGACTGCGACAATCCTGCCCTCCTGATCGAAGGCGACCGCGGCAATAGTGGTGTCGACCTGAGCAACCGGAGCGGTGACTTTCCCATTCTTGTCCACCGCAAGGTCTCTAGACTTCTCGATAGAGGTTATGTGTCCAAGCCCTACCTTCGCGACCGGCTGTTTCGGAGACCAGCCGACCAGCGCGAATAGCGCCACAGCCAGCAGAAGAATCGTTATTGCCTTCTTCATGTCCTCTCTCCCTTTCCGAAATGCAGTTCCCCGTGGTCCGGGTGTGCACTGCAGATTTCAGGTTTCCTTCCCAGGTTCACACGTTATGCCTGACCACCCTGGGTTCACCTAATTATACCCCATACCCCTTTAGGGTAGCAATAGCCAATATGCAGGACCAAAGATGAGTGTGTCCGGGGGCTCGAATGAAGGCTGTGGTATGTGCGGGCGCGGGCGCGTTGCGATGCCTAGTTGCATGGTATGGTCTGTGCGGTCGCGCAACATCTCTCGCCTGGTCGCCGGACTGATGCGTACCGGCGGTGGCGCCGGTGGCGGCCGGATATCCAACAACCCCGGTCTGCTGTATACTTCTATATAGCACACTGGATGCGCGCGATGAAGGAGTGTTGGAAGATGGCTTCGGACAAGGTGCTGTTTCTCGCCGCCGATTCAATGGGACGCGGAGACGAGACCCTCGGCAGGCTGTTGCTGCAGAACTATCTCACGCTTGCAGTGGAGATGGACAACGTGCCCAAGGTGATATGCTGTGTGAACTCAGGCGTCAAGACCGTTGCGCCGGATCACCCCTGCGCCCAGCACATGCAAGCGCTGGAAGCTAAGGGCGCGCGGATCTTGCTGTGCGGTACATGCCTTCAGTATTTCTGTATTGAAGACAGGATCACTGCAGGGACGGTCTCAAACATGCTCGAGATCCAGAAAGAATTACTAAACAGGGATGTCCTGCAGCTCTAGGCCAGCTCTGGTCGAACTTCGGCCTGGTCGTCTCCAGTCGTTGCAGGCGCTGACCTCCATGAGTTGGGGTCGGCCGCCTGTGATCGCCTGCCGCGCACGAAGAAGATGGACCGGTGGCAAGGCAGAGCCCGGGCAGGCGGATCGCCCAATAGAGCCGACCATCTGACCCGGGCATCTGACCAAAGGACTTGGGGCGCCGGTTCCAGACTGCGAACCCACGGCCGCAACCTGGCCTACTGCCCCGCCTACTGAGCGTGCACGTAGCCGTAGAACCAGGTATCACCGCCCTTGCTCGCATCGATGAATGTTATCTTCAGACGCTGCCCGGCATCGACCTGGCCCTGGATCTTGAAGACGTATTCCGCCAGCGCCTGCGCATCAGTTTGGCCGCCCATCGAATCCTGCACAGTGTAGCTAGCCAGCTTGTCGCCGTGCATGGATGAAATGAGGATGGTATCGCCCACGTCCTCTGAAAAGGCGGTCTGGGCGCATTTGACAGTCACCGTTCCATCGGCGGCCGATGCCGCGATGCCCGGCGCCTCGGGGTAGGCTACCTCAGGTATCATCGCCTTGCCCTCATATGGCGGCATCCCCTTCATTCTCTCTGCGAACTCCGCCTTCACAGCGGCCAGCGACTCAGGGTTGGTCAGAAGCTCGATACCCATCACCGCCAGAGCCTTGGATGCCTGCACCGCGCCTTCGAATCCGTACACCGCCCCGCTTTGCACAGCGGCCTCTGCTGAATGCCCGGCAGTACCAGGCGCCCAGGTGGCCACGCCCAGGGTGGTGCTGGGCGTCTTCCAGGTGACATCTCCTATTGGGTTGGATCCGAAGCTCTGACTGCCTGTGGGCTCTTTGATCGCCTTGTCAGGCACTTGACTGATTCCAAGCGCCGCCATCTTCGCAATCTCCTCGTCGGTGAACTCACAGGGTCCGACCAACTCCAACGTGTCTATTGCCAACAACGCCAACGATTTGCTGGGAACCTTGTTGTATATCCCCGAGCTGAACCCGATCTCAAGCTCAGTGCCTGTGGCGAGAGCGGCCGCCTTGGCGCAATCGTCAATGCGCTTCCGGGCGTAAGCTACGTCCGGGTACTTCGGGGCTCTGATGAAATAGCGGCTGGCGGCGGTAGCGGGCACGATGTTGGGCGCAGCGCCGCCATCGGTGATCACGTAGTGTATCCTCATCTCCTGAATCAGATGCTCCCGCAGATAGTTCACTGCCACGTTCATGATCTCCACAGCATCCAACGCGCTCAGGCCCTTCTCCGGAGCAGCGGAGGCGTGCGCGGCCTTGCCCTTGAACTTGTATTCCACATGATCCATAGCCATTGTGCTTCCGAACTCAGACGTGTTCTCAGTCCCTGCATGAAAGCTCAGAAGAACATCGACATCATCGTAGTATCCGGCGGCGGCTACCAAAGGCGCCACGTCCCACACTTCCTCCGCGGGGTTGATGAATACTTTGAGGCTGCCCGGGATCTGGTGTGACTCCATGGCGCTCTTGATGGCCATCGCAGCGACCACGCCCGCCGCGGTGTTGAGGTTGTGACCGCATGCATGCCCAACACCGGGCAAAGCGTCAATATCCTCATAAATGCCCAGCACCGGTGAGCCCGAACCCCAAGTTGCCACAAGGCAAGTGGGGATGTCCGCCGCAGACTGCGTGATCGAAAAGCCTGCATCGGCAAGCAGATCGCGCACCTTGACGTATGATTTGTATTCATCCAGCCCTACCTCTGAGTATTCCCAGAGCGACTTGGCGATGTCATAGGTAATGCCCTTGTTGTCGTCGGCGAATTCGACTGCCGCGGCCTCGGCGTCTGAGGCTATAGCTGCATCGGAGCCCGCCGCCCCGGTAGCGGCAAAGGATGCATTAACAGTCATGATCAACAGACACACAGCGAGAAGACACGCGATGTTGCGGCTTTTGATGTTGCATTTCATTGTGGACGGGACTTCCTTTCTGTTTGTAGTAGGCTATAGGCTCGATTATATGCCGTATTTTCATACAATGCAACATCATTTTTATGAACCGTTGAGGGGGAGGCCGGGATTCGGAGAAAGCTCCGCAAGTTCGTGGGAGCGGCGAGCCGCGGATCTGTGCCCCACGACCGAGGATCGTGCCTGACATGTCTATGGGAAATTGGATCTAGCGCCGGATCTGGGGCTGCCCCTCCGCCAGCGCCTGTTCCAGCTGGAGGATGTCGCCAATGACCAGGTCGGCATGGCCGATCGCCGCGGGACCAGTCCCGGCCTGGCCGGCCTTCTGCACTAAAACTGTGGTCATTCCAAACACCGATTTGGCCGTCTGCAGGTTGCGAGGATTGTCCTCCACCAGCATGCATTGGTCGCCGCTTACGCCCAGGCGCCCCAGAACACGGCGATATGCCTCCGGATCGGGTTTGGGATAGCAGCCGGCGGCTTCGAAATCGAATATGCATTCGAAGTGGGAGATTGACACTCCGAGCGCCGATAGTACTCGGCGCGCGTGACTCTGACTTGCATTGGTAAAGATGGCCTTCTGCGGACGCAGGCGCGCCAGCATCCTGTCGAGTTCGGGATTGGGGCTTATGTACTCCGAGTGCGGCACAGCGTGGACAAACTCCATGTAGTCGCGTACGTCCACTCCGTGCAGCTTGTGCAGACCGTCCAGTGTGACGCCGTAGTCCCTCACATACTCGATGCGGCGCAGTTCGGCCTCAGCCCGCGACCATCCCAGCCGGACCATCATGTACTCCACAATCCGGTCGCGAATGATGTTCATGAGCCCGTTGGAGGACGGGTACAGCGTCTCATCCAGATCAAAGAGGATGAACTCAGGAGCTACCACGGGCGTCACCGTCCGACTCCTTCACTCATTTCGCTTTTCAATATACCGTTCTAGCTTGCGCTTGACTCGCTGCAGGGCGTTGTCAATGGACTTGACGTGTCGGGAGAGCTCCTGAGCGATCTCCTGATACGACTTTCCATCGAGGTAGGCATTGAGAACCTCCCTCTCAAGGTCGCTCAGGAATTCGCCCATCTTGCTCTCAATGTCGATAAACTCCTCCCGACTGATCACCAGTTCCTCAGGATCGGTGATCTTGTTGCCCGACAGCACATCGAGCAGAGTCCGGTCGGATTCTTCATCGTAGATGGGCTTGTTCAGTGATACGTAGGAATTCAGCGGTATATGCTTCTGTCGCGTAGCAGTCTTAATCGCTGTAATAATCTGACGAGTTATGCACAACTCAGCGAAAGCTCGAAAGGACGCGAGCTTGTCCGGCTTGAAGTCGCGGATCGCCTTGTACAGGCCGATCATGCCCTCCTGAATGATGTCTTCCCTATCGGCGCCGATAAGAAAATATGAGCGCGCTTTGGCCCTCACAAAATTCTTGTACTTGTTGATGAGATACTCCTCGGCAATACGATCACCGAGCCTGGCGTGCTCTACGATCTGCTCGTCAGCCATTTCTTCATAGCTGACGTAGACTTCACGTTGCAGGTTGACGCTCAACTACGTCCCCTCCCAAAAGCAAAGCTCGAAAAGGAGAGCAACAGTGCTCCTGGTCAAGTGCGGTGAATCACCTCCGGCGGGAGCTTTGTGTTGGACCTCTTTGACAACGCCATAACGGGCGTACAGAGAAGCTCTATCACGGCAGGAACAATTCTGAAGCTGACCCCGAAACCATGGTCATTATACCCCAGCGTGTCGCGGCCAGTCAAGCCAACGGCCTGGCGTGGCTTTCCAGGCATTTTGCTTATTCATACATCTGGCTCCGTCAGCTGCCGCGTATCTCCCAGCTCCGACCGATTCGCAGCACGTTGCCGCACGATCTCAAACGCCATTACCGCCCATGCCACACCTGCATTGAGAGAGCCTACACGTCCTGCCATAGGTATGGAGACCGCAAAATCACATGCCTCGCCGACCAGTCGCGACATACCCTTGCCCTCGTTTCCCACCACCACGGCGATAGGGCCGGTCAGGTCCGCCTCGAACAGGCTTCGGTCGGCATCGGGAGCCGTGCCGCAGACCCATGCGCCTGCCTGTTTCAGCCGCTCAATTCCTCTGGTCAGGTTGGTCACTCGCGCAACCGGCGTGTAAGCCGCTGCGCCCGCGGAGGCCGCGGCCGCCGCCGGGCTCACCTGCGATCCTCGACGCGATGGAATCACTACGCCGTGCGCGCCTGCGGCGTTTGCGGTCCGGATGATCGAACCCAGATTCTGCGGATCCTCTATTCCGTCCAGAACCGCTACGAATAGCTCCTCGCCGGCATCGCGGGCCGATGCAACCACATCGTCCAGTTCAACATAGCTGATGGGAGAGACGTAAGCAGCCACTCCTTGATGAGCGCCCCCTCCGGCCTCGCGCACGATCCGGTCTAGGGCGGCCCGGTCAACCTCCGCCACAGGAACACGCTTCTCCCGCGCCATGGCGACTATCCGCGGATCGGCCCCGCCGCGCGCGATGACGACTCGGTTGAAGTCGCGCCCGGACTTGAGCGCTTCCATGACCGGACGGCGCCCCCAGATCACGTAGACTTCGCCTGACTCTGTCTCTGTCTTGGTCATCGGTCGGCCCCGTACACAAGGCTTCTTGCCATAGCCAGCACCTCTCCTAGACGCTTGGTCCTGCCGACGAGGTGCAGAAACCCCAAGAGAGCCTCAAACCCGGTGGCGTGGCGGTAATCGGCGGGCCCGGATGTTCGGGGGATGTGCCCGGGCCTCACATTCCGCCCCCGTCTGACCACATCCCGCTCATCGTCTTTGAGATACTCCATGAGACGATGAACCATGGCAGACTGGGACTCCGCATTGACAGCGCGCTCTGCCAGACGATGCAGATCGCCGGCCCGCGAGTCGGCGCCATGCTCCGCCACGAGCTCCGACCTGATGAACAGCTCCCACACAGCATCTCCCACATAGGCTAGCACCAGCGGCGACACCTGGGCCGCCTCTTGCTCACTTAGCGACAATCTTCCACCTCGCCCCGTCACGAGTATCCTCCACAACCACGCCGAGCTCGCCCAGCCTGTCGCGGATTATATCGGAAACCTTGTATAGCTTCGCAGCTCGAACCTCTGCCCTCACATCCACCAGCAGCTGAATCAGGCGGTCACGAGTCGCCTCCGCATCGCCGTCCGCTCCGCATTGCCCCTCCTGCGCGCCGCCTGCCCCGCGCGACTCAATCGACCCTGGCTCAATGATACCCACCACATCGCCGAGTTCCATCATGGCCAGCACAGCCCGGGCCGCAGCGCCCTGCTCCGCCTCGGACGCGCGGCCTCGCGCAGACATCTCCTGGTTGACATAGGTGTTGAGCGCAGTGGCCAGCTCATGCAGAGCGGCAATCGCGCCGGCCGTGTTGAAATCATCATCCATAGACTCCTCGAACTGAGCCCTGGCAGTCGCCGCGGCCGCATCGAGCTGCCCTGGTCCCCGATCGCCCGTCCTGCCCTCCCCGCCGGCGCCCACCGCCGCCAGTCGGCGAACCTCATCCCACTTCGCCGGCCCGGATCCCGCGGCCAAGCCCAGTGCGAACAGGGCGTTGGACACCGCGTCTTCCAGACGCCCCAGAGCCTTGACGCACATGCGCAGCTCTTCATCGCTGAAGTTGATGGGTTTGCGATAGTGGTTGGAGATCAGGAAGTACCGCACCACCCTGCCCGGGTAGTGCTTCAGTATGTCGCGGACGGTTCGGAAATTGCCGAGCGACTTGCCCATACGCTGGCCATCGATGTTGATGAACCCATTGTGCACCCAATACTTCACCGGGGCTGTTCCATTGGCTCCGTGGCTCTGAGCCACTTCGTTTTCGTGGTGCGGGAAGACCAAGTCCACCCCGCCAGTGTGTATATCGAAGGTAGGTCCAAGGTATTTCGTAGACATCACGCTGCACTCAATGTGCCAGCCCGGGCGGCCCGGACCCCATGGGCTCTCCCATGACGGCTCCCCGGGCTTCGCCGCCTTCCACAGCGTAAAGTCGAGGGGGTCGTCCTTAGACTCGCCTACCTCGACGCGCGCCCCGGATACCAGATCGTCCAGGCTCTGGTTGGAGAGCCGACCATACTCGGGAAACTCCGACACATCGTAGTAGACATCGCCGCCCCGCTCGTAGGCGAGTCCCTTTTGGATGAGCGTGTTGATCATCTCGATCATCCCCGCCACATGCTCGGTGGCGCGAGGCTGGATGTCGGGCGCCTTGATGCCCAAAGCATCGCGATCGTCCACGAACGCCTGCACATACTCGCCGACTACCTCTTCGGTTGTCGTGCCTCGCTCAGCCGCCCGCCGTATGATCTTATCGTCGATATCGGTGATGTTCTGAACCAGCATAGTCTCATAGCCCCGATATCGCAGATACCTACGGATAACATCGGGCACCACAAACGCGCGGGCATTGCCGATGTGGAAGTAGTCGTAGACCGTAGGGCCACAGCTATATATACCCACCTTGCCCCGGTTGACCGGTACGAAGTCCTCCTTGCGCCGGGTAAGGGTGTTGTAGATTCTCATCGCCATGGTCCAGTACCCCCTTCAAAATGCTCCGCCCGGGGCTGGCGCGATGCAGCGGCAAAACCGCATACACTGACGACCGTTGCCACGGCTAACGCCGCAATAGCCTCGCCCGTTCCCATCGGCCCCAGGCCCTCTGTGGTCTTTCCCTTTATGTTAACACATCCGGTGTCCACCTTCATCGCATCGGCCAGCAACTTGCGCATCGTGGGCACAAACGGACCAATCCTAGGGCGCTCGGCTATCACCACACTGTCTACGCCGGATACCGCGTATCCTGCGCGTAGCAGCATCTGAACCGCCTGCTTCAGCAGGACCATGCTGGATACACCGGCGTAGGCCGGATCAGTATCGGGGAAGTGTTGCCCGATGTCGCCAAGCCCAGCCGCCCCCAAAAGAGCGTCGATCACCGCGTGAGTCAGGACGTCCGCATCGGAATGGCCGAGCAGCCCACGCTCGAACGGGATGTCCACTCCGCCCAGCACCAGGCGCCTGCCGAGCATGAGGCGGTGAACATCGAATCCCTGCCCCGAGCGTATCAAAGGGGGACCCGCCCATGGCCCGGGCACGCACCCGCGCTCTGGATCAGATCCCGGACCCGGCCCGCGCCTCGATCCCGATACAAGCAGGGTTTCGGCCACTGCTAGGTCAAACGGGGTTGTAATCTTGATGTTGCGGTATGAGCCGGGCACCACGGCCACAGGCAGGCCCAACCGCTCCACAAGAGCGCAGTCGTCTGTGGCCGTGAAATCGCCTGAAAGCTTGTGCGCTTCGCGCAATACTGAAAGCTTGAAGGCCTGAGGCGTCTGGATCATCCGCAGTTCCGAACGGTCCAGCGTCTCAGCGACAAACAACGGATCGCGGGCAGCGCTCGCATCGCAGGCGCTGTGCGAATCGCAGGCGCCCGCGCCGCGCCGAGCTGTCGCTCTCTTTACGGTATCGCTTGGCGCAACCGCGCAGGTCGCGGCGCCCCATTCCATAGCCGCCTCCACTGCAGACCACACTTGTTTTGCCCCCACCAGCGGACGCGCGGCATCGTGCACTACCACAACATCGTATTCCCCCGACACGGCCGACAGAGCGCGCTCCACCGATGCCTGCCGACTCGCGCCGCCGGCCACTACGCTACACCCCAGCTCACAAAGGGAAGAGAGGGAATATCGGTCGACGATATCCCTCTCAAATCGCTCTTCATCGCCTGGCGGCACCGCCGCCACTATCTCCCCCACAGCCCCCGAAGAAGCCAGGGCTGCCATTGACCGCGCCACAATCGGCATGCCGCAAAGGTCCAGATACTGCTTGCGAACGGCCGCTCCCATGCGCGCTCCGGAGCCCGCAGCCGCCACAATGGCGGACGCGCGCGGACGATGCGCCATCATATGCACATACACCTCCCGCGCACCTCCTGTGCCTGTGCAGCCGGACGGCTCGGTCACACAGTGCGGTCGGCGGCCTTGAGCTTAGCGAAGATCATCCTGCCCGCGGAGGTCTGAAGCACGCTGGTAACAAGCACCCCGATGGAGTCGCCGATGTGGCGCCGTCCTCCATCCACCACGACCATGGTGCCATCGTCCAGATACGCCACGCCCTGCCCAGACTCCTTGCCGTCCTTGACCACGTGAACGGTCATTTCTTCTCCCGGCAGCACCACCGGCTTCAACGCATTGGCCAGCTCATTGATGTTGAGCACCACAACGCCGTGCAGCTCGGCCACCTTGTTCAGATTAAAATCGTTGGTCAATATAGTGGCGTCCATCATGCGGGCAAGCCTGATGAGCTTGGCGTCTACTTCCGCGTCTTGGATAGTCCTGTCCACAATCTGGACCGAGATGTTTCCGTCCTTCTGCATTCTATTTAGGATGTCAAGACCTCTCCGGCCTCTGTTTCGCTTCAGAACATCCGAGGAATCAGCGATATGCTGCAGTTCCTCGAGGACGAACCCCGGGATGATCAGCGTTCCTTCGACGAAACCGCTGTCGGCGATGTCAACGATTCGTCCATCTATGATGACGCTGGTATCAAGTATCTTCGGCCTGGCCTTGCCCACGTAGCTCTTCAGGCTCCGGTCCCGGGCGACAGCCGACCGCGTTGCGTCTCCACTGCGAGGAAGAGGCGCCAGTATTGACATGATCTCCTCGCGTTTGTGTGAGCCGATGATCATTCCGGCAACGCCGAAAAAGACATTGAGAGCTATCCCGATATAACTTCCTATCGATGGTATGAGGGCAACTGGGATGGCAAGCAGATTAGCTATTATTAGGCCGACTATCATGCCGACTGCACCGGCGATTATGCCGCTCGCCGAGATATTGCGGACCCCTGAGTCGACGAACTTGCCGAACCGGGAGGCAGCTTGATGCAGAAGCGGCGTTATGGCAAATCCGATCAGACCTCCGCCGGTCATTGCCCCCAACATGATCCTTAACCCGGCGTTGTGGCCCTCCGGCGCCATTACCGCAGCGGGGAACGCCCGATGAACAAGGAAACCTATGGCTACACCAGCCCCTACCATCAGTATCCGCGTGGTCTTGTGACGCACTAAGCCTTTCACCTCCATTCAGCCGGCAACAGTTGAGTCCGGCTGTTCCAGGTTAGTATCTCCAATGGACACCGGACTATGAGACCGCGCGGCCCGCCTAGGCCGAGTCAAGTATGGAGTCGATCTCGCGGGTTATCTCCTCACAGGAGCGATCTTCGGCCATGGCCATCTCGCTTGTCAGTATCTGCTTGGCATTCTCGAGCATGCGGCGTTCACCAGTGGAAAGCCCCTTTTCCCTGTCCCTGATGCCCAAATTACGCACTACTTCGGCTACGGAGAAGATATCGCCCGTCTTCATCTTCTCCATGTTCGCACGGTATCTGCGGTTCCAGTTCTGGCTCATCGCGGTCTTCTCCGCGCCCAACACCTCGTATACCTTGGGGACCTCTTCAGACCCAATGATGGGCCTCAGGCCGACCTCCAGGGCGTTGCCGCGAGGAACCATCACCTTCATATCGCCAACCTGCAGACGCATGATGTAGTAGTTGTCCCGCTGCCCGAGGACCTCACGTTCTTCTATGGCCTCAATAACCCCAGCGCCGTGCATGGGGTAGACTACCCTGTCTCCCACGCTAAACATGGTTCGCATCACTTCCTCCTCGAGCGCCTTATGTAATTGTACCATTGCCTGCCAGGCCAGTCAATTCACGCGCGACCTCGGGTACCTCGGGTATCTCGGGTGCTGATTGACAATGCGGTAGAGCAAACGTATAATCAAGTTGAACTTCAGCCCGGCCATATCACCTGCGTGTACCGTATTTGGAGGTGAACGCTCTTGGCCGACCTCTCGTGCAACGACTTCCAGGATTCCGTCTGCGAGTATCTGATCCGCCATCGAAGCATTCTCGACGTAATGTCGAAATTCCAGGAAGCCAGCGCGCGGGTGAACCGGGCGATGGCGAAAGCCGTTACGTTGTGCGGTTGCCTCGAAATCGAGGCTCACCGACAGAAATTTCCCGAGGATGTATCCTTGGAGGAGCTCAGGCGTTCAGTCTGTTCGCACCTCAGCGGTGAGCTCTGCCCCGATTGCAAGGAAGCTCTCGAAACCGAACTTGGGCAGACGATTTTCTATGTAGCGGCCTTATGCGCGGTAACCGGCCTCGACATGGACGAGATCATGGTCAAGGAATATGACCGGATTCGAATGCTGGGTCTGTTCAATCTCACCTAAGTCCGCAAGTTACATGACCAAGTTTCGAACTACCTGGTCGCGCAGGCGAGCCAGTCCTTCCCGCACTGCCCTTGCCCTTACATCGCCGATGCCCTCTATCTCGTCGAGCTCCTCAACGGTGGCGCTGCGTATGGCCTTAAGCGATCCGAATCCAGCTACAACGTTCTGTATCACCGATATGGGCAACCGCGATATCTTCGACAGCGCGCGGTATCCTCTGGGCG
>CAYYHF010000018.1:0-18929 GCA_964471415.1 uncultured Clostridia bacterium
ACGTACCAGAGGTGCGTCCGGGAGACGCCCAAATCTTTGGCGGCCTGGACAATGGAATGGACCAGGCTTACCCACATATCTGAGAGGTCAGAACACGGAGGTGTAATCCATGGGTCCTGAAAACAAGGTCAGTTCCATATCCGGGGTCGACATGAACGTCTCCCGGGCCGCCTGGCAGTGGCAGATGAAAAAGAGTGCCAATGACGTTCGGAACCAGGTTCGGCGGGCCAACCGCGCTCTCGAAGCCCTGGATATCCAGGCTAAGTTCTCCGTCCATGAGGGCACCGGCGAGATCCTGGTGAAACTGGAGGACATGGTTACGGGCGAGGTGATCCGCGAAATACCTCCGGAGAAGTTACTCGATCTGGTGGCGAAGATGCGGGAAATGGCCAGAAGATTTGCTGAGGAATAGCGGCGCCTCGGATGACGGCGCGACTTGTGCGGTGAACGGCGAACGAGGAACGAACATCTTCGGCCACGGACGGCCGTGGATGAGGATCAGGGAGGAGTGCATATGGCTACTGCTGCGGAGGTGATGAAACGTGGCTGACAGGCTACGTATCTCCGGGATTTCATCAGGTTATGACACGGCTCAGCTCATAGAACAGCTTATGGCGTTGGAGCGCCGGCCTGTGCTGCTGATGCAGCAACGGCAGAATGCGATAAAG
Organism: uncultured Clostridia bacterium; assembly: GCA_964471415.1. Classification (GTDB taxonomy): domain Bacteria; phylum Bacillota; class DTU025; order DTU025; family DTU025; genus UBA5389. Next base: position 669 of record CAYYHF010000018.1, read on the forward strand.
ACCAGGTCCGATGCGTGGCGCGATGTGGGGATGAGGCTTTCGAGTCTGAAATCGAGGGCAGCATCGCTCAAGTCGGCATCGGCGTTCAATGCTAAGTCGATCGCGTCTTCGGCAGACGCGATCGTGTCGGCCGCCGCAGGCGCGAACGCGGCCACCGGCGCTTATAGGGTATGGGTGGACCGGCTGGCCACGTCCACTAAGGCCGCCGGCGCCAAGGAGCTCGGCCGCGGTCTCGACATGGGGGCGAAGCTTGCCGAGGCCGGGTTCTCAATCACGCCCACTGCGGGCACGTTCACCATCAACGGAGTCCAGTTCAGAGTCGATGCCAATACCGTCATGAGCGATGGCGCAGATGATGCCAACTCCAATTCGATTCTGGGCATGATCAACAACTCTGATACGGGCGTCAGTGCTAGCGTGGCTGGGAATCGCATGACGTTGACGGCCAAAGACGGGGAGACCCCCATTATCGTGGGCAGCGGCGGCGATACGAGCAACTTCTTGTCGTCCGCGCGCTTGCTCGGAGCGCCCAGCGGCACTACTATTTCCAGCCAGGGCAGTCTGGGAGTGGTCAAGACCACGGTGGCTCTCACCAGCGCCAGGCTGGGCACGACTATCCAGAGCTCGGTTCTGGGCGGAATCGCTGAAGGCGAGATAGCCGGGAAGCTCGCAACCGCCCTAACCGGCGATGGCACTGAGACTGTGACCTTCACTTACGGCGGCAACACCTATACCACCGCGGCCCTTGCAGCCGGCGACGACATGGCCGCGGTTGCCGCGGATCTGCAGGCCAAGATGAATCACGCCGCTGTCCTTGCCGACGGGACCATCCGCGTGCGCGTCAGCGGCTTGGAAGATGGCGCGAACGACCGGTTCGTGATCACTGACACTGCCGCGCCTGACGATTCCACGGTCAACACGATCGCCATCGGAGCAGGCGAAGGCGATGCTCCTACCGCGTTGAAACTGGGCGCGTCCTACGGGGCGACGAACAAGGGCATGTTCAAGATAAACGGTGTAGCGATTGAGTATGACCGCACTCGCGATGCCCTAAACGACATAATCAACAGGATCAACACGTCCAGGGCCGATGTGAACGCGGCCTATGATCCCCTAAACGACAAGATCGTCCTGACCGCCAGGTACACCGGCGAGGTGGCCATATCTGTAGAGGATGTGGGAGGCAACTTCCTGGCCGCGGCAGGCCTGCTTGAAGCTGCGCAGCACTACGGGGTGAACGCGCTCTTTCGCATAGAAGGCGTGAACAACGACGAGCAACTGTCGTCTGCATCCAACACGGTGGCGGGCATCATCAGCGATGTGACGCTAACGTTGAAAGATGTGAGCGAGGATTGGGCTACGGTTACCGTCTCACAGAATGTAGACTCAGCCTACAGCGCGATCAAGGCGTTTGTGGACCAATACAACTCGGTCATGGACCTGCTCGCAACGCAGAGTGCCTATGACAAGGACAAGAAGACAGCCGGACCGCTGCAGGGCGATGGGGCTGTACGCATGATCCAGCAGGCGCTTCGGGGCCTCACTACCGCGACCGTTGATGGGCTGCCCGCGGGGCTCGATTCGCTCCTGGCCATCGGCATATCCACAGGCGCCGCAGGGGATGGCGACTGGAGGTCGGCACAGCTTAAGATAGACGATGCCGAGCTCAAACGGCTTCTGGCGGAGGACCCGGAAGCGGTGGCCAAAGTATTTTCGGATAAGGGCGGCGGCATCGCGGTCAAGTTCGAGTCATACCTGGGCGAGTTGACGCGGGGCGTCACCGGAACTCTGGCGCAGTCCCAGAAGATGATGACCGACCAGATCAAATCGATCGATCAGCGGATTGCCGATGTAGAGCGGCGGCTCGACAAGCGGCGAGAGCGGCTGGTTCAGCAGTTTACCCAGATGGAGAAGGTGCTCGCTTCCATGCAGCAGCAACAGGCATGGATGACCGCGCAGTTCAACTCCATGTTCACACAAATGTAGCGCTGCCTTGGGGGAGCGAAAGGATGATAGAGTGATGATGCCTACTCCCTACAACAGGTACATGGAGACGCAGGTCCAGACGGCGCCTGCGGAGAATCTGGTGCTGATGTTGTACGACGGTGCCTTGAGGTTCGCGCGTCAGGCGCAAGTCGACCTGGCAGAGGGCAGAATGCAGGATGCGCATAACAATCTCACCAGGGCTCAGGACATCCTAGGCGAGCTGATGGGTTCGCTGAACATGGATATGGGCGAGGTCGCTGAGAACTTGTTCAGGCTGTACGAGTTCATGCAGTACCGCTTGGTGACGGCGAACGTGAGGAAGTCGGCCGAGCCCATATCGGATGTTGTGCAGATGCTCGGTGAACTCAGGGTCGCATGGGAAGAGGCCATACGCGAGGCCCGCGGGGGGCGCGAGGCAAGAAGCGGGGGGCAGTGATTTGGGGCGCAACGAACAAGCCGCAGACCTGCGCCAGCTTGTAGAGGGCATACACAGCTGCCGCGCAGACGAACTTGAATACTACCGCAGTATTCTCGACTTGTCGCGTGCTCAACGCGCTGCGATTGCCGAGGGCGATACCGATGCGCTCACGCAGGCGACCAGGGAGAAAAGCCGTCTGATGTCGCTGATCGATGCGATTGACCTCAAGATTGCAAGACTTATGGACGAAGTCTCCTATATCGCGGGAACTCGCTCGCACTTGTGTCTTTATCCTGGCCATGCTTCTGCGGCAAGTGCTTCGGCAGGCGCTGCGATCGGCACTGCGGCGCCGGGCGCGACTTGCGGCCTCAATTTTCAGATAGCGGGTGTGATGGCCGAGATTCTGGAAGCCGAACGAGCTAATCAAGCGCTCCTGGAGCAGGCGATAAGCGGTGTAAGCGAAGAGTTGAAGCAGATAGACACGGGCGGCAAGGCCGTCAGGGCTTACTGGGGCCGGGCCGGCGAATCAGCATCGATGGTGGGTCAGATCGACGACAACGCTTGAGCAGCGCTTTCCCGGCCTGGCGCGTTGTAGTATGGATGCTGATTCATGCATTGGGAAGGAAATCCGATGAAGTCTGAAGAAATGTAGAGCAGTTGTTGCAACCATGACGGATTCGGAGGCTCACGCTTTGGTCACTGCGTCTAGCCGCGATGGCGCGCCCCGCCGCGGGCGCGTGCTTATTGTTGATGATGAAGTGAATATGCAGTTGGTGTTGTCGGCGGCCTTTGAGGATGAGGGCCATAGCGTCAGCGCCGCTTCAAATGGAGCCGAGGCTATCGCGGCCGTTACGGCTGAGGATTACGATCTCCTTATTCTCGACCTCAAGCTCCCGGACATGACGGGCATCGATGTATTTAGGCGAGCCAGGGAGATACGACCGGGCGCCGTAGCCATCATGATTACTGCCTACTCGTCCATCGATACGGCCATTGAGGCAATGAAGATGGGCGCCTACGACTACATAACCAAGCCGTTTAACGTAGAAAAACTGCTGATGGTGGCGGCCAACGCCATTGAGGGGCGCGCGCTGTACAGGGCGCGCCAAGCCAATGGGCAAAACGGCGCGGCGGGGTCCGCGGGCGCGCCTGAGGCGATTTACGCGCGCGGAGACTGGATGCGCTCATGGGGCGATGCCGCCGCAGAGGACGAGGAGTTCGGAGGGGTCGTGGGCACATCTCCCAAGATGAGGCAGCTCATTGAGATCTCCCGCAGCATTGCGTCCACCAACGCCACAGTTCTGATATACGGCGAAAGCGGCACGGGCAAGGAGCTTGTGGCGAGCTACATCCACAACAAGAGTCTTCGGTCGAGCAAGCCCTTCATCAGGGTCAATTGCGCGGCCATACCCGAAACCCTTCTCGAGTCGGAGCTGTTCGGCCACGAGAAGGGCGCTTTTACGCACGCCATATCCCGCCGTCTGGGCAGATTCGAACTGGCACATACCGGTACGGTGTTCCTTGACGAGGTCGGCGAGATGTCCCCTGCCATGCAGGCCAAGTTGCTCCGGGTGTTGCAGGAAAAGGAGTTCGAACGGGTGGGCGGCTCCGAGACCATCAAGGTCGATGTGCGCGTGGTGGCCGCCACCAACCAGAACATCAAGCAGGCGGTAGTGGAAGGCTCTTTCCGCGAAGACCTCTACTACAGGCTGTCGGTGGTTCCGCTTTTCCTGCCGCCTCTGCGCGAACGAAAGCAAGACATCGCCACATTGGTATCCCGCTTTCTCGGCAAGTACAATAAGGAATTCGGCAAGCAAGTCGCCGGGGTGACGCATGAGGCCCTGGAACACTTAGTCTCCTACGACTGGCCCGGCAATATTAGGGAACTAGAGAACGCCATAGAACGGGCGGTGCTTCTTTCGCCACACGATGCGCTCATGCCCTCTGACTTTCACCTAGGAGCGGATCCGGCGTACTTCATGTCGCTCGGCGCCGCCGCTCAGCGAGGGCAGGCTGTTTCGCGCGGCGCCTGCCAGGAGTTGCGGGAGGATGCGGTCTCGGAATACGCGGGCGGGCAGGGCGGGCCCGGCGGTCTGGATGTGCAAGATGGGTCGGACGATCCGGGCGGTCCGAGCGATTGCGGCGAGGGCCGCGATGAGGACTGCACCCTCGATATTCCGGGCGATGCGTGGGTTTTGGGAGACGATCCTATGTCCCTGGAGGAGCTGGAATGTCGCTACATAAAGCAGGTCTTGGGACAGTGCGATGGTAACCGGACGCATGCCGCGAGAATTCTGAAAATCACCCGACGAACGCTGCTCAACAAGATAAAGAAGTATGATCTGTGATGGACGGGGCCGGCATGTCGCCTTGAAGGAAGGAGTGCCAGCGGATGAACCACAGTAAGCTGCGGCTATTGGCGCCGGGTGTGGCGGTTGTGGCGATGGCCGCAATCTGGCTGGCATCGTCATGGCCGTCGAGGGTCGGTCGGGGATGGTGGGCGATACTCGGCGATGTCCTGCTTGTGTTGGCCATTGCCGCCCTATCCGCTTTCCATGTTATGATCATTGGTCGCCGCACGCGCGAGGCACGGACCGCCGCGGACCGCGTGAGCAGGCTGGAGATGGTCACCAGGGAATTAGTGGATCATGAGGCCATGATCCGTGACGACCTGGTGCATGGGCAGCGCGAGCTGAATGAGCGAATCGTCAGGCTGTCTGGAATACTCGATGCCTCCCGCGATCTGGTCGCCACGAGGGATCTTCACGATCTGTTGGAATGCATCGCCGACATGGCCAGGAGCGTTGTGGGCGCAGACTGGGCGTGTCTCAAAGTGGACGCAAAGGCAGAGGAGGACGATGGCAGAACGGTTGTTATCGCAGCCGGCGCCGACCAAGGCGCGCCCTCTCTGTTTCAGCTGTCGATGCCCGTTGTATGCTTCGGGCAGCCTGTAGGCCATCTGACTGCGCATTTTGCGAGCGTGCGCGCGGGGGCTTCCGATATCACGCACTTGCTGGCCATAATCTCTTCCTATGCGGGTGTGGCCATGGAGAACGCCCGTCTTTATCAGGATCTGAAAGGCGCCAACGTCAGGCTGGAGGCAGCCCGGCGGTACGCCGAAGGGCTGATCGAGGAGGTCCCGGTGGGGATTGTCGTCCTCGACCGCGACTATCGAGTCATAACCTGGAATCGAGTTCTTGCGGAGACATTCAGGATGTCCGAGGCGGAGGTTCTCGGAAGGCATCTTGCGGACGTGGCCGGGGTGAACGTGGGAACGCTGACTCAAGTGTTGACTGCTGCGATCGAGGACCCGTACTCCATGTCTCCTCACAATGTGTCACTGGCTGACATCGATGGTGACCGGCACATAATGCGCCTCGTCGTCTCGGCAGTTGATTCCCTGGTGGGCGATGACGAGGGTTTCATCATCATGGCAGAGGACGTGACCGAGCGCGTGCGCCTGGGCGAGCAGCTCAAGCAGGCTGAGCGCCTCAAGACGCTGGGCGAGTTCGCTGCAGGCATGGTGCACGAGATCAACAACCCGATAGGGATCATCTCTGCTTGCGCAGAGGTTTTGGGCAGGAAGCTTGCGCGTCACGGAGAGGAGTTCGGTGAGTATGTCAATACCGCCAAAATCATTGAAGACGAAGCCATCAGGTGCTCGGCGATTGTGAGAAACCTTCTCAGCTTCGCGCGGGAGGCGGAGATGAACCCGGGCGAGGTGAGCGTGGCGAAGCTGCTGCGGGAGACCGCCCAGTTCATCATGGGCAAGGCATTGGAGTGCGGCGTCGAACTCGCGCTTGACATCGCAGAGGATATTCCCGCCATAATCGGCGACCGCGATCAGCTGGAACAGGTCTTTTTGAACCTGGCTGTGAACGCCATTGAGGCCATGGGCCATGGCGGCAAATTACGCATAGCTGCCGCCAGACTCGGGAATCGGGTTGAGATCTCCTTTACCGATACAGGTCCGGGCATTCCCACCGATGACCTGCCGCGCGTGTTCAACCCATTCTACACCACCAAGTCGTCGGGTACGGGTTTGGGTCTTTCGCTCAGCTGGAGCATTATCGAACGACACGGGGGCACTATCGAAGCCGGCAATGCATCGGAGGACGGGGGCGCAAGGTTTGCGGTGCTTCTGCCTCTACAGAGGAGCGCTGGGCGGGAAGAGAATATCCGGTTGGCCTTGCCGGTTCAGTGAGCAAAAACTGCTCACTTGCCGCATTGCGGGGCACTGTCGCCGGTGGCTGACTTCATCCGTCTGCAATGCGCCCGCAGCGCGCAGTCGACGCAATACCAGCTATAGCAGCCTCTCTTTGAGAAATCGAGAGAGGCTGTCTTCTTTTTGCCGCCGACTTTGTCGGTGGCACCGATATTGCATCGAAACTTTGTGGGGGTTGTAATGTCTTTCCGAAGGGAGACTGCGTAAGGTGAAGATCTTCGACGATCACACCATGAGGACTCTCGAAACCGCTCTGGATATCGCGGCGGCGCGTCATCAGGTGATAGCCAACAACGTGGCTAACGAGAATACGCCTGGGTTCAAGGCGGCGGATGTGGACTTTGTCAGCAGCCTGGAGCAGGCCATGGCAGGCCGCGGGGAGCTCATCGGTCGGACCACCAGGCGCGGACACCTTCCCATTCCGGGTCCCGCGTCCACCGGGGCGCCGTTGATCGTGCAGACGGAGGATGAGGGTGTTTCGATGAGGGTAGACGGCAATAGTGTCGACATAGATCGGGAAATGGCCAAGACGGCGGAGAATGCCGCCATGTACAATACCTTCGCCCAGTTGGTGTGGAACAAGTTCAGCATCTTGAAATACGTCATCAGTGAGGGGAGGCGCTAGATTGTGTCGGTGATATCCACATTCGGCATCAGCGCATCGGGGATGACTGCGGAAAGGCTGCGTCTTGACGCGATATCAAGCAACCTTGCCAACATGAATACAACGCGCACTTCTGAGGGCGGACCTTACAGGCGGCTTCTGGCTGTACTGGAGCCTGGGCCTGAGGGGAAGGGCGTGCGGGTCGCGCGCATAGTTCAGGACGAATCGCCGCCGCTTTTGGTACACAATCCGGGGCACCCCGATGCCGATGCCGATGGCAATGTGGCCATGCCCAACGTTAACCCGGTACTTGAGATGGTGGACATGATCAGCGCAACCAGGGCCTATGAGGCGAATGTGGCGGCGTTCAACGCGGCCAAGGCCATGGCGGCCAAGGCGCTGGAGATAGGAAAGGCATAGGAGGTGCGGCCTTTTGGCTGGAGTCGAGGGAATCGGATTCGGCAGTAAGCTGACTTCGGGAACGGGCATCGCGCAGGGCGTATACGATGACCGCATCGACTTGGTCAGCGCTTTCGGGGACGTGCTTGAGCGGGCCCTCGATACCGTGAACGACATGCAGACGCGCGCCGATAGGCTGACTGAGAGGCTCGCTGCAGGCGAGGTTCGCGACATACATCAGGTCATGATCGCCGTGGAGCAGGTGAATACGGCGCTTCAACTTACTATGCAGGTGCGAAACAAGGTCATCGAGTCATACCAGGAAATCATGAGAATGCAGGTCTAGGTGAATGACACTACCCACACCTCAAGCAGGCGATGAGGCGGGCGCGGCCGGAGGGCAGGCTCGTCAGGAACGATCGGCCCAGCTAGATCGGGCTGATCGAGGTGGTCGCCGCGACCGAGGCGCGCCTTTCGGGGGACGAGAAGGGCCCGGCAACCGCGGCGGACTGACTACCACGCAGAAGATCATCATCGGCGTGGTGGCCGGTGGGATCTTCATCGCCCTTATACTGCTCATAATCTCCAGTTCCACCAGCGACTTCGTCGTGCTCTACTCCAGCCTGTCGCCGGAGGACGCGGGGAGGATCGTGGAGTACCTGAAGGAGAGCGGCATCAAGTACAAACTGTCGTCAGGCGGCAGCGCGGTGTTGGCGCCATCGGACCGTGTGTACGAACTGCGCATGGAGCTTGCGAGCAAGGGTTTCCCGCAAGGCGCGGGCGCCGGGTTCGAGCTGTTCGACAAGACGGGCTTCGGAGCGACCGACTTTACCCAGAAGGTCAACTACATCCGGGCTCTCCAGGGCGAACTGGCGCGCACTATCATGGCGCTCAACCCCGTTGAGCTGGCGCGGGTGCATATCGTCATCCCGGAGGAGCGCCTATTCTCAGAACAGCAGAAGCCTACAACCGCGTCGATCGTTCTCAAGCTCAAGCCGGGTGCCTACGTACTCGACGCTCAGGTGCGCGGAGTGGTGAACTTGGTGGCCAGCGCTGTGCAGGGCCTGTCGCCGGAGTTCATCACCGTTGTGGACACCGATGGCAACATGCTGTGGCGCGGAGGCGGGACTGGGATAGCTTCAGGGCAGGGTCCGTCCACAGGCGCCATGACCACGGCTCAGCTTGAGGCGAAGATGTCTTTTGAGCAGGAGATGCAGCGGCGCGTGGAGACTATGCTCGACAGGGCGCTTGGCATCGGAAAGGCCGTGGTGAGGGTCTACGCCGACATCAACTTCGACTCCACCGAGCGAGCCAGTGAGATCTATCAGCCGGTGGCGGGCGGGCTCGGGATTCCCATCGCCGAGCAGACCACTGAGGAACAGCGGCGTTCAGACGGTCCCGCGGTTGGCGGGGTCGCGGGCACTGCATCAAATGTCGAAGGCTATCCCATCGTCACGGGCGCGGCGGGAAGCACGTCCGACTACACCCGCACTGAGCGAACTATCAACTATGAGGTGTCCAAGGTAGTGGAGAAGGCTGTAATCGCTCCAGGCAAGGTCGAGAGGATATCGGTGGCGGCCATGGTGGACGGAGTGCTCACGCAGGACAGGCAGGAAGCGATCAGACAGGTGATCAGCGCTGCGGTGGGCATTCGCCCGGAGCGCGGTGACGAGATTGCCGTCACCGGAATGGAGTTCGCCCGCGGGGCCAGCGAAATGGACCTGTCGGAGGCAGAGGCGGACGTGGCCAAGCTGGATCGGCGCGCGTTCATCGTGCGTCTGGTGAAGATAATCACCCCCGTCATTTTGGGATTCCTGGTCCTTATTTTCGCGCTCTCATTCCTGCGTTTTCTTCGCAGTAGGCCCGATTATGCGCCTGAAGAGGCAGTAGGCAGGAGAGTGGATGAAGTGCTGGCGCAGGAACTACCTCCGGTTGCGCTTTCAGAGGAGGAGCGGAAGGCTCGCGATGAGGAGAAGCGCAAGGCCGAGGTCAGGCAGAGCGTAGAGACTCTTGCCCGCACCAAACCGCAGGATGCGGCCAAGATTTTGGAGACGTGGATGGCGGAGGAGTAGTCGACCGAGAGGCGGGTGCGAAGCGCGGTGAACGGATCGAGATCAGCTGCGAGCGGGCGACGTAAGGCGGCTATAGTCCTGGTTTCGCTGAATTCTGAGACGGCCGCGTCCGTTCTCAAGCATATGAGGGACGACGAAATCGAACAGCTTACACTGGAGATCGCCACCTTGGGCAAGGTCACTCCCGCGCAGCGGGATGCCACTGTATCCGAGTTCTACCAGCTGGCGCTGGCCCAGGAGTACATAGCTCAAGGCGGCATCGACTACGCGAAACATATCCTGGAAAAGGCGCTGGGAACCTCGCGGGCGCTTGAGATCATCAACAGGCTCTCAGCCAACTTGCAGGTTACGCCGTTCGACTTCGTCCGCTACATCAGTCCCGAGCAACTCACCAGCTTCATCGAGGGCGAGCACCCGCAGACTATCGCGCTGATCGTGGCGCACCTTCGTCCGGAGCAGGCGGCGATGGTGTTGTCGGCGCTCACTCCGGATCTGCAGGCGGACGTGGCCATGCGCGTGGCTCAGATGGAGGGCGCTCGTCCGGAAGTCATACGGGAAGTCGAGTCGGTACTAGAGCGCAAGCTTACCAGTTTCGGAACGCAGGAGTTCTCGGCGGCCGGGGGAGTGAAGTCCCTGGTCGAGGTGTTGCAGAACGTTGACCGGTCCACCGAGAAGGTGATTTTGGAGCGACTCGAGGAGGAAAGCCCTGAGCTGGCCGAAGAGGTCAAGAACTTGATGTTTGTCTTCGAAGACATTGTTTACATGGAAGACCGGTATGTTCAGATGGTCATCAGGGAGATCGACAGCAAAGATCTGGCGCTGGCGCTCAAGACAGCGTCCGATGAGGTCAAGGACAAGATCATGCGGAACATGTCGGAACGCGCTTCCACCATGCTCCGTGAGGAGCTGGAGTATCTGGGACCTGTGCGTCTGCGCAACGTGGAGGAGGCGCAGATGAAGATCGTGGCTTCTATCAGAAGGATGGAAGAGGCTGGGCAGCTTGTGGCCATGCGCGAGAAGGGGGACGAGATGGTTGTGTAGCGTGTACAAAGGCGCTGACGTGGTTCGTCCCGGGAAGCAGGGGCCAGCCTTCGTACTTACAACCGACCGGCCGGAATTGGAGGCCCTCAGGAGACTGCAGGATGAATTGGTGGACGATGCGACTGCGAGTCCTGAACAGATAGCTGCCCGGATCATAGCACAGGCGCAACGCGAAGCAGACCGAACCACGGAAAGCGCCCGGGCGGAGGCGCAGTCTATACGCCAGCGTGCTTACGCTGAAGGCCTGGAAGAGGGTCGGCGGGCCGGGCTGGAACAGGTCGTCCGGAAATACCGGGATACGCTGGATCTTATGGAGAGCACGGCTGATGCCATTGTGTCGCAGGCCGATGCTATGGTGCGCGCCAGCGAACGTGATATCGCTCGGCTCGCGGTGGCTGTGGCCGGGAAGGTGATCCGGAAGTCAGTGGAGCAGGATCCGGAGATCGTGCTGGGGATAGCTCGCGCGGCTATCGGCCAGACCGAAGGGACGCGCGCCGTCGTGCTGCACGTAGCGCCCAATGACTTGGAGCAGGTGCTGAGTGTGCACGATGAGTTGATAAAGTGCTCGCCCGACCTGCGCAATCTCAAGGTGGTGGAAGATCCCCGCGTGGAGCGGGGAGGGTGCATTGTCGAGATGGAAGTGGGCCACGTGGATGCCAGGATCGAGGAGCAACTCGCCGAGATAGAACGAGCGTTTATGGAGGAAGCGGAGTATGTCGGCTGACGGAGCAGACGTGAGTGCGGCCGTTGGCGGTCCGGCCGGCGGCGCCGCTGTGGATCTGAACAAGTACCACAACCGCCTGGAACAGCTGGACATAGTGAGGCAGAGTGGGCGCGTGGCTCAGGTGATTGGGCTGGTCATCGAGTCCAACGGTCCGCAGGCGCAGGTGGGCGAGGTGTGCTATATCCGCCCGCGCAACTCGCTGGCGTCTGTCACGGCGGAAGTTGTGGGTTTTCGTGAAGGCAAGCTCCTGCTTATGCCGCTTGGAGACATGGTCGGCATCGAACCCGGGAGCAAGATCGTGGCAGGCGGCAAATCGCTCGGTGTGCGAGTCGGCGACGAGCTGCTGGGAAGGGTTCTGGATGGGCTGGGCAATCCCATGGACGGTCGAGGCCCGATACGCGCTGTGGCTGAGTATCCCGTTTCGAGTCCGCCCCCGAATCCGCTGGCGCGCCCGAGAATAGGAGAACCGCTCACACTGGGCGTGCGCGCTATCGATGGCTTGTTAACCTGTGGGTTCGGGCAGCGCGTGGGTATCTTCTCCGGAAGCGGCGTGGGCAAGAGCACGCTCCTGGGCATGATCGCGCGCAACACTAGGGCCGATGTGAACGTGATTGGCCTGGTGGGAGAGCGCGGCCGGGAGGTGCTGGAGTTCATCCAGGGCGATTTGGGCGAAGAGGGACTGGCCCGGTCGGTGGTAGTGGTCGCCACCAGCGACACCCCGGCGCTGGTGAGGATAAAGGGCGCCATGGTGGCCACGGCGATTGCAGAATATTTCCGCGACAGAGGGCTCAATGTGATGTTGATGATGGACTCGGTGACTCGGTTCGCCATGGCCCAACGCGAGGTGGGCCTGGCCATCGGCGAGCCCCCCGCCACCAAAGGATACACGCCGTCCGTCTTCGCTCTCCTGCCCAAGCTGCTGGAGCGCTCGGGCACCAGCGAACGCGGCACCATAACTGGTCTTTACACGGTGCTGGTGGACGGGGACGACCTGACTGAACCCATCGCCGATGCGGTCCGGAGTATTCTGGACGGGCACATCGTTCTGTCGCGACAGCTTGCCGACAGAAACCACTACCCCGCGGTGGATGTGTTGAAGAGTGTGAGCCGGGTGATGGATAACATTGTATCGACTGAGCACAAGCTGGCCGCGGGCGCGTTCCGCGATCTTTTGGCAACATACCGGGAGTCGGAGGACCTGATCAACATCGGAGCGTATGTCAGCGGCTCCAATGCCAAGATCGACCGGGCCATAGAGATGATAGACCCGCTCAATGATTATCTGCGGCAGGCCAAGGAGGAGCGCGCCTCTTACGAGGAGGCTGTGGAGAGGCTGCTCGCCTTGGCAGGCTAGGAGGATCACGACGAAGATGAACGACTTCAATTTCAGGCTTCAACCTGTGCTGGACCATCGTCGACGTCTGGAGGACCAGGCCAAACTGGGGCTTGCCAGGGCCAAAGCGGCCGAGCGGGCGGCGCGCGATGCTCTGGCCGGCATGGAGCATGCTTTCGGCGATGGCCAATGCGAGATGGCGGACGCAAGGCGCGATGAGGTGGATGCGGCGGAGGTAGCAGTCTACCAAAGATACCTGGACCGCCTCAAGCTAGACATCGCCGAGCAGAGCGGGCTTGTGACTACTCTTCACATTCGCTCCGAGGAGCGGCGCTCTGAGGTGATAGACGGGATGAAGGCGCGCAAAGTCGTGGAGAAGCTCAAGGAGAGACAGTACGAACAGCACCGGATTGAACTCAATCGCTACGAGCAGAAACAGGTAGACGAATTCGCGACTACCAGGCACCGCCGCTCGGGAACACGGAGCATCGATGAGCAACGATAGGCTGCAAGACGACTGCAAGTGTCCGATGAGTGCTTCGGCGCTTCGGACTTGAACACCGATAACGCAAGCGAAAGGAGGTGAAAGAGAGATGGACAGTATGATGATGAGCATCGCGCCTGCGTCCGCCTGTGTAGCTGCAACGGCGAACGCGTGCGCGGCAGTTGGTTGCGAAATCCAGTCTGATCTGGACTTCGACGCCATTCTTGGGCAGATGTCGGCTGTGCCGGAAAGCGAGGGCGCGAGTGCGCCTGAAGCGGGGGCGTCGAAATCCGCTGCACAGTCTGCTGCCCCCGAATGGTCTGCCGAACGAACCGAAGAGGATGAACCCCGACGCGATGAGGAAGCGGCTGACCCCGGGCCAAGCGTCATGCAGCAGATCACTGCGATGGCAGCCCAGGACGGCTGGGTCGCGCCGACTCAACCCAAGTCAGGAGCATCGATGCGCGAATGCGCCTCGGCACGCTCGGCGCGGCCGGAAGGGCGCAGTGAGGCGATTCGGACTATGGAGTTCTCGCACGTGAGCGCAGACCGAGTTGTCCCGGTTGTCGCGATGCCGCTTCCAGTGGAGAGGGGCCGAGCGGCGCAGTCGGAGGGGCCCGGAGAACCAGTAGTACCGGGGGGACCGGCGGAATCGATGGGACCCGTGGAAACGGCGAGACCCGCGCAGGATCCCATGCCGCCGGAGGAGGCGGAGGCCCCGAAGCAATCGCGGGGCGACTACACGCTTCCTTACGAACGGCTGGAGCCGACAACTCAAGAACGCGCGATGCAGCTTTCCGAATCGAAGCGGATCGCGAGACCTACGGACGATCGCATGCCAACAGGCGATGCTGCGAAGACGGACCAGCGCGCGACGGAACCCAAAGTGGAAAGCGGTCGTACGCGGCAATCAGAGGAACCCGAAGAACCGATGAAACCGCAAATGGAGAAAACCGGCGCAGTAGTCACGGCGGGCGCCAAACGCGTGTATGTGCCTTTGCCGGGCGAGCGAAGGGCGCTAGTATCTGAGGACGCCGACACTGTTCTGCTACGAGACGTGATCGCGACGAAGCCGCGCACAACGGAAGGACGTTCCCAGTTGCAGCCTGCAGAAGGGGCGATGCCCGGCGCGAAACGACCGATCGCAGTGGAACGCGGAGCAGGGAAGGGCGGCGCTGTGCAACTGGAGGGCGCCTGGGAGACTGCGGATCCCGCGACAGCGGCGAGACCCATGGGCGATCCCGCGCCGGCGGATGGGGCGGTCGTTGCGGCGGACGCCAAACGTGTGTATGTGCCTTTGCCGGGCGAGCGAATGGCGCTAGTGTCTGAGGATGCCAACGCTGTTCTGCTGCGAGACGAGATCGCGGTGAAGCTGCACGTGACGGAAGGACGCTCCCAGTTGCGGCCTGCAGAAGAGGCGATGCCCGGCGTGAAACGGCCGATCGCAGTGGAACGCGGAGCAGAGAAGGGCGGCGCTTTGCAACCGGAGGGCACCTGGGAGACTGCGGATCCCGCGCCGGCGGACGTGGCGGTTGTCACGGCGGACGTTGCATGCGAATACGTGCCTCCGCCAGGCGAGCGAAGGGCGCTGGCGACCGAGGATGCCGACACTGTTCTGCCGCGAGACGTGATCGCGGTGGAACGCGCAGCAGAGAAGGGTCGCACTGTACAACTGGAGGGGACCCGGGAGACTGCGGACCCAACGGCGCCGGCAAGGCCCATGGACAATCCCGCGCCAGTGGACTTGCGTCCTAACGAACGAGCGATGCCGAGCGCGAAGCCGTTGGTCACGAAGGAATCGGCGCTAGAGACGAATCGCGCGGCGCAGCCCGCCGAAGAGGTCGAACCGGCAGCGGTCGCGAGATCTGCGGAGGAACCCGCATCGGCCGATGGGGCGGCAGTCCGGACAGACGTCAAAGTAGGCGCCAGAAGCGACTACAGTGTATCCGACGAGTGGTCGGCGCCCGCGTTCGAAGATTCGGGAAGCGTTCAAGTGACAGAAAACCGCAGGATCAAGCCTGACATGGTCGCATGGCCCAAGGAACGCGCGGTAGTCCGGCCCGAAGGGCGTGTGGCGGTCCAGCTTGATGAGACCCGAATGGCCGAACCGGAAGGAAGCACGGCGCCGTCGAATGCCGAACGGACAATGCCCAGAACAGATCGACCCATCGCTAAGGAACCCGTGGTGGGAACGATGCGTGCAGCAGAGCTTCCCGAACAGCTCGAATCGATGGTAGTCGCGGGGCTCGGAGAGGAACGCATGCCGGCGGATAGGGCTGCGGTCGGGGCAGCCGCGAGGCGTGACTACACCTTGCCCCACAAGCCGCTGACGTGGGATTCCGAAGATGCCGGCAATGCTCAGGCAATGGACGATGAAGCGGGCCAGTCGGGCCCTGAGGCGCGGCCGAAGGAGCCTGAAATGCCCGGGACCAAAGGACATGTGCCATCGCGGCCTGCTGAACGGACGATACCACAGAAGGGGCTCGCAATGGAAACCCGCCGTATTCGGCGGCCTGAGGAACCTTGGGAACCGGCGGCGCCAATGAGGGCGGGCAGACCTGCGGAGCACGTCCGACCAATGCATGGCCCCGCAACAGAGGAGCATCGAGCGGCGCAGCTTGAAGAGGGAAGTCGCGATGCTGTGCAGAGCGCGTCTGGTGTGCGAACTGAACCACGCGGGGTAGGTCCGATCACCCAATCGCGGCCTGCGCCGATGAGGCCGGCCCTGGTCGAATCGCCGACGAACCTTCGGGATGCATCAAACCGGGAACAGGCCGGGGAAGAACCCGCCCGGCGAGATGATGCGCAGAGGCGCGAACCGGCGAGCGCAGGCAGCATGCGGCCGATTATCCCTACAGAGGGGCCGGGGGTGTCTCATCCGGTGCAGGCTGGGGAATCGGCGCTCACAGAGCAGGTAGGATCTTCGGTGATACGCCAGATAGCGGCGCATGTAAGCGCGAGAGCGGCTCAGGGAGGAGGGGAGTTTCGGGCTAGGCTCGTCCCCGAGCATCTGGGCAGCGTGGAGATAAGGATCAGGGTATCCGGCGGCGCGTGTACCGCCGTCATCAGGGCTGACGATGTTGACGTTGCTGAGTACATCGAATCGCATAGCGCCGATCTCAAGGTAAGCCTGAAGGAGCACGGCATCGAACTGGCCGAACTCGCGGTGTCGCCTAGATCCAGAGCCCAGGAGAGCTGGAACGCTATGACCTTCGGGCGTGGGTCCACAATCGAGTCAATGCAGTCCGAGTCGAATTCGTCCGGCCCTAACTGGAACGGCGCCAACGCCCGGCAGCACTACGCTGCTGCAGCCTTCGCCGGCAGTCACTTCGGACACGGCGGGGGCGGACGGCGCGGGGCTCTGATGGAGAGCGGTCTGGCTATGAGGGGTTCGCACAATGACATACGGGATTCCGGCAACGCCGGCTGCGGCGAGCCGGACGCTCTGCGGTGGGCCCGGGGCTACAGCAGAATCGATTACTTGGCCTGACGGCCTAAGAGAGGAGGGGGATGTGAGTGTACACGGCTAGAGTTGCCGGAGCGGCTACCTACAATGCTGCTGCGTCCGAGGCGCCCAGGCACAGTCTGGGGAAGGATGAGTTCCTGCAGTTGCTCATCACGCAACTCAGAAACATGGACATAGGCGAGGGTATGTCGAACCAGGACTTCATTGCACAGATGGCGCAGTTCACCATGGTTGAGGAGCTCCAGAACCTGGGCGCGACAGTTACGGAGATGATGTCCAGGCAGCTGATAGCGGAGGCAGGCGGGCTGGTTGGTAAGACCATTGAGGCATGGCCGCCGGGATACTCCACTCCGATCACCGGGAAGGTGAGCGCGGTGGAGGTCATAGCCGGGCTTCCGTTTCTGCGAGTGGGCGACATCGGGGTGAGCATGAACTATGTGACCAAGATCTCATAGGGATGTGGCGAGATGACGACCGACAGGATAGATAGAGTGAATAACGCGCCTATAAATCCCAGACCTGTGCGTCCGGCGCGACCGGCCGAGCCCAGGGCGGCCTGGACGCCACAAGCGGCAGGCAGCGCAGCGGGCGCCGCGTTCCAGGAGATACTCGCCGGAGAGCTGGCATCGGCCCAACCGCTGAGGTTCTCGGCCCATGCGCAGGCCAGGATCACGGCGCGGCGGATAAACTTGGGAAACGATGAGCTGACTCGGCTGGCGGGAGGGGTAAACCGGGCCGCGGCCAAGGGGGCCCGCGAATCGCTAGTGCTCATGGACGATAAGGCCTTTGTGGTCAGTGTCAGAAACCGGACCGTGATCACCGCGGTGGACGGTGAAAGCATGAAGGAGAACGTGTTCACCAACATCGATTCGGCGGTGATCGTATAAGATCAGCTCAGCAAGCGCTGCAGACAGGGCTGGACCTCTCGTAGGAAGCCCTTGGGACGCCCGCGACAGGGGCGCCCGGCAGACGCGAAATACGCAGAGGGAGGTCGGTAAAGATGATGCGTTCAATGTTCGCCGGAGTGTCCGGCACCCGCGCTCACCAGGTGCGGATGGACGTCATCGGCAACAACATAGCCAACGTCAACACCGTTGGGTACAAATACGGCAGGGCTACCTTCCAGGACATGCTCTCGCAGACGCTCCGGGGTTCGATGGCGCCCACCGGAAACCGCGGCGGAGTCGACCCCATGCAGGTAGGCCTGGGGGTTATGCTCAGGTCCATCGACGTTGTGTTCACTCCGGGGAACCTGGAGTCCACCGGCAAGCTGACCGATATGGCCATACAGGGCAACGGTTTCTTCGTGGTCCGCGATTCGGCCGGCAGCCTGATGTTCACAAGAGACGGCGCGTTCAAAATCGACGCCGCGGGCAACCTGGTCCACCCATCCACCGGCTACCAGGTACAAGGATGGAAGGCCGATGCCGTGGGCGAAATCGACCGCAGCTTGCCCATCGAGGCCATCGGCATACCGCTTGGGACCAGTATGAGCGCGCAGGCGACCAG